>NZ_LKTL01000030.1:0-50456 GCF_001401775.1 Shewanella sp. P1-14-1
TGTCGGATTACTATTGCTTGACAAAGGGGAGTCCATGTAGCTTTGCTAAGGGGCAATTGACTGTTGGCTATACTTGCGCGAAGCGCCAAACCAACTGTTAATTGTCCCAGTGAGTTTACGAACGAACTTGAGCAACTTGTTATAAGCCATCTTTAGCACCATGCGTAAACAGTAAAAATTTAGGGGCGTACCCTGTGAATGTTACATGACCTGATATGTAGCCCATTATCAAAATCACAGCTGTGAATAACCAAATAAAATGATCATAGGGTTCTGTGAAAGCAATGAAGATAATCATAGGGACAAGTAAAAGGGTCAATATAAAAATAAAACCAGATAACACTCTAAATGGGGTTCTGACTTTTGCTAATTGTTCCCTCGAAATACTCATACTTACCTTGGCTTATAACGCCGCATTAAGCGGACAAAAATAGTGGGTTAAAATGTGTAGCGAAGCGAAACGTAACCCACTGTTTTTTTGTTCCGTTTAAATGCCTTGTTATGTTTTTTTTGCCAAGTCGAGAGCAACCATTAACTGAACTTGCTTTATACGACTAAGCTCATGCTTATATTCAGAAAGATCAATTTCATCAAATACAGGAGTTACATTGGAATCTTGGCGATCAAGTTCAACCTTTACTAAATAACTTCCATCAATGATGACAAGATATATATCTTCATATTGCTCAGGTATCCAATTTAATACATATGCATTATCAATTGAATGACCTTTAGACTTTAGTGCGAGGCTGAGTTTAGACTCCGATAAAAGACTACGTTTTGATTCTTCCAGCTCAGCTCTGAACTCGTTTTCAACTCTGCTACCAATTAATTTCATAATTCAATTCACAGTAAAACATAACAGCGTATTAGCGAGAATTCCGATAAACACCTTTAGGTACTTTACCAAAACTTGATCACTAGCAGCTCTATTTATTAATAATTTTAATAAGTTAACAGCCACCATCATCTAAATCAATCAGCTTAATTATGGATAAAAACGAGAATTGAGTTAACCAAGAGTTATTTTGGGTCGTTATGTGAATATTCATGATTAAAAATTTAAAATGAGATTTTGGTTACTGACATAAAATAATCATTCACTCAACGCGAAAAGGCGCTCCCAACGGTACTTATACATGATAAAGCCAATCGCCTCTCAATGAGTTAGGAAAGACTGACTTATCTCGTCAATTATGTATGCTAGTGGGCTAACGTCCCTATCTCTAGTATCACAAGCATTAACCGGTTCACATAATGGTTAATGCGCGTTCGTAAACGTGAGAAATGATTCTGCGGTTGCTGATGGCACTTCAACCATAGGCAAGTGCCCCACATCCGTCATAACGGCTAATCTGGCATGTGGAATAACCTGCTTGAGAACAGATGCCCCTGACACATGCAATACTCTATCTTTGTCTCCCCACATTACGAGTACTGGTCCTTTATAATTATTCAAGACCTTATCAAGAGGTAAATCTGGGTGCGGTTCGCCATTTTTCATTCTATGAATTTGTTCAAATATTTTGCTATTTATTGCTATATTCTCACTTACCTGACTTGCTAAATAACGAATAATTGGCGATGGGATGAATGGCGGTTCGACAAATAAAAAATCAAATAACGCTGAGAATTCCGCTTCTGTTTTCGGTAAAACAATGGGGGCTAGTCCCTTCTTAGTCGCAGCAAACATGTCACTGAATTGGGCACCTTCAACTCCAAATGGGCTTATGAGCCACAATTTATCAACAGAGTTTGGATATTGAGCAGCAAAATTTCCTGCAATGTATCCCCCCATAGAACTACCTGCTAAGCTAAATTTTTCTAAGCCAATTGCCGCTGTTATTCGATGTAATCTATCGACCTGAGAAGCAACATCATAGTCTAATGCTATATTCTTTGTGCTATTGCCAAATCCTGGTAAATCAATTGCGATAACATCAAATTGATCGACTAAGTAGCCCGATAAACGATTCCAGTTATCTTTATCTGCGCCAAAACCATGCAGTAAAACTAATTGTGGCCCGCTACCTCCTCGCAGATATTCAATTTCAAGTTCCCCAACCTTAACTCGATTAACGTCTAGGCTAGCCATACTGCGTTCAGTTTTGATTAGGTAATGAAATAATGTCGAAACTGGCGTGACGGTATACAAAAAAACTAAGCTGACACTGAGCCCCAACAATAAAAAAGTGAAACGTTTTTTCATGTAGTCAATTCCTTTTAACATTACAACAAGCCTTCCTTCACGACATTTTATAAAAACTTAAACCATAAAAAGCCCAAGCTAGTTAATAGCTTGGGCGTAAATACGACTATAAATACTTCGTCTACATTTTTAACACTTTACTCAATGGTAAATCGCGATAACGTTTACCAGAGGCTGCAAATATCGCATTGGTTAAACTCGGAGCCACTGGCGGCACGCCGGGTTCACCTACGCCTGCAGGTTTGGCATCTGACTCAACAATAATGGTTTCAATTTCTGGTGACTGACCGATGCGTAGCAGCGGATAGTTATGGAAATTAGATTGCTCGACTTTACCGTCTTTGTAACTAATTTCGCCCATCATTGCGAGGCTTAACCCAAATATAATCGCGCCTTCCGTTTGCGAGTGCACTCTATCTGGGTTCACCACTGTGCCTGCATCAATGGCGGCGATACTCTTCAGAACCTTTAGCTTATCGCCATCCATTTCAACTAATGTGGCGACAGCAACATAACTGACGAAGCTGCGGTGCACGGCAAAACCCCAGCCTTGATTGGCTTTGATTTTAGGCTGTTTAGCCATAGCCTTTTCAACGGCATCAATCACACCTAAATAGCGGCCAATATCAATGGGAAAATCTTCTAGCGTCTCACCATAGTTACCGTATTTCACCACTTGGTTTTCAAGCTTTTCTTGTCGCGGTTTGCCCAATAGCTCACGCCACATGTTAATACAGGGTTTGCCTGCATTAACAGCAAGTTCATCGACAAAGCTGCCGACACCAAAACCATGCTGAATATTACACACTGAGCGCATCCAACCGATACGGGAATGCGCAGTAGCTTTGACTGATTCCAATTGAATTTGGCTTAAATTAAACGGCATATCCGAAAAACCAAGATCTAACTCCCCTGCTGATGGCATATCGACGCCTTCAGCAAAGGTTGAGCTAATTGATGGAAAACCTGTACGGGCAAGTAACGCCGTTGGGGCTTTATTGCCATCTAACTTAGCTTGGTAATGCTGCGCACTAATCGCATGGTAATACCCGTTTTGAATTTCATCTTCACGGCTCCATAACAGCTTTACAGGTTTGGCGATTTTTTGTGATAACCACGCGGCCTCGGCGCTAAAGTCAGGTTTTGATTTTCGGCCAAAACCACCACCTAGTAAAGTGACATTCACTTTAACTTGTTCATCTTTTAAGCCTAAAACGCCAGCGACATTCTTTTGAGTACTTTGCGGCGTTTGGGTCGATGCCCACAACTCACAGCCGTCTTTGGTGACAGATGCTGCAGCCGCTGGCGGCTCCATCATGGCATGGGTTAAATACGGCACGGTATAAACCGCTGACAAGCTATTATCATCGCTCCAATCGGTCACTGAGTCACCTAACTGTCGAATCACAGTCCCTGGCTCACCGACCCGTTTAACAAGCACTGCTAAATCGGCTTCCGAGTCATACTGGCTGTTTGCTGATTCTGTCCATGTGATGTTTAAGGCTTTTCGCCCTTGCAACGCACTCCAGCTATTGGTTGCGATAACGGCAACGCCCCCTAATGGCTGAAATAACGGCGCACCTTTTGATATCGGGATTTGAACCACATCCAACACCCCTGCGATTTGACGGGCGGCGCTATCATCTAAAGTAGCCACATCACTACCTAATACTGGCGGGCGAGTAATTGAGGCGTGCACCATTCCTGCTACTTTGACATCAAAACCATATTCAGCTTTACCGTTAAGCATATCGTCCATATCAACAATCGTGGGCGATTTTCCGATATGGGTAAATTTTGATGCAGGCTTTAATGTGACACTATCAAGTGCGGGTGTTGGCAAAGCGGACGCTGCAATCGCGAGCTCACCAAATGATAAGCTTTTACCATTGGTTTTGTGATGCACTTTACCCGCTTTTGCATACACATCTGATGGAGAGACTTGCCACTGGTTAGCGGCGGCTTGCTCTAACATGCTTCTTGCTGTTGCGCCCATTTGACGCATTTTTTGATAATGCTTACGAATACTGCGGCTGCCATCGGTGTTTTGACTGCCAAACTCTTCATCTGCTAAGCCTTGTACGACAACAATTTGATCCCAATCGGCTTCTAATTCATCGGCTAAAACTTGTGGCACACCTGTTCTGATCCCCTGACCCATTTCTGAGCGGTGACAGGTTAAATACACCTTATTATCTTCGCCAATGGCAATAAAGATATTCAGCTGTGCTTGCTTACCTTGGGCTATTGCCTCTTGAGCGATAGCCATAGGGCTCCAAGCTAAACCTGATGCCCCTAGTGCTAAACCGCCTCCTACTGCACCAAACATCTTTAGCACATTACGGCGACTAATATTCTCTACTGCGGTAAATGTGGTCATGGTTATGCCTCCACTTTACTATTGTCTGCAGCGGTATTGATCGCAGCTTTAATACGGGGATAAGTGCCGCAGCGACAAATATTGCCTGACATCGCATCATCGATTTGCGCGTCAGAAGGTTTGGCTGTGGTACTAAGTAATGCAGCAGCAGACATGAGTTGCCCAGCTTGGCAATAACCACATTGCGGCACATTGTGTTTCTCCCATGCCGCTTTTAACTTGTCAGCTTCAAGTCCTTCAATGGTCGTTACAGACTTACCTGCGGCCTGCTTAATGCTGGTTAAACAACCGCGAACAGGTTTACCATCAACATGCACAGTACAAGCCCCACATAGACCAGCACCGCAACCATATTTAGTACCAGTTAATCCTAAGATATCTCGTAGTGCCCACAATATCGGCATATTCGGATCTGCATCTAAGGTGAAGCTCTTTCCATTAATTTCAAGTGTTTGCATCTCTTGTGACATCACTTACTCCTTGTTAGCCAACCACCAATTAAGATCGGCTTTAGTATCAATATCAATGGCGGCTTGCTCTAACGGTAGTACTGCCAAGCTTTGATTTGATAAATGTTGTAGTAATAATTTTTTAGCACCAGCATCACCTGGTAATTGTTGTAGTTGTTGAAAATCTTCAGACAAAAATATCGCAGGTACTCCAGGGTTTTGTTGGTAATACGCTGCTGTGGTTTGACCAAAAAGGCAAAACACACGAAAAAGGCTCATATAGTGTTGTTGAGTGATAGCAACTTGATCTGCCAGCGATAGCAATAAAGCATCGGCATGTTGTGCTTGGGCATATTCCGCCGCCATCGCAACTGAACTGCCAATACCTGTCTGCCAATCTGGGTTGACTAGGTACTCAGTGTTACTTGGTAATAAAGGAAGCAAAGTATCTTTATGACCACCGAGCATCACAACTGGTTTATCCATGCCCATCTGCTCAGTTGCTTGCGTCAGTTCATCTAAGCTATGAGCTAGCAAACTTTGGTTTTTAGCCTTGATATCAGGATCGTTCACTTCTGGACCTGACACCAAAGCAGCCAGCTTAGCGCCATCAAATCGGCGGCTTTGTCCTGCCGCTAGCATCACTGTGGTAATTTTGGGAATAGAAGACAAAAAAGTCATCAGTCCATCACCCTATCGAGTCTAATGACATCATCTTGTTGCGCAAAATGATGATGAAGTACTCCATGACACTGAGATAAAATACTCAAAGCGACTGAGCTCGGTAGCTCGCCACCTATCGCTAATCCGGCTGGTGCTGAGATAAATCCACTAAAATCTTGTGGGCGTAAACCTGCCATGGCAAACACTTTGTCACGTCGATGACCAGGTCCAAGTAATGCAATATATCTGATTGCCGTCGGCTGTAACGCCGTTAATGCGTCGCTATCGAGCTCAAGGTTATGGTTCATCACAACGGCAGCATCTAAGTGAGAAAAATCACTCTGCTGGCATTGTGTTAATGGGGTTTTATTAATTTTGGCGGTTGGAAAGTCATAACTTCTTGCATAGGCCGTACGGCTATCAAATACGGTAACTTTCCAGTCTAACTGATTTGCCATGGCTGCTAATGGTTGCGCATCTAATCCACCACCAAAAATGCCAAGATGAAAAGGTGCTCTAACTGGCACTTGTAGAAGTTCACCTTGCTCGTTTGTTATTTGGGTTGTTTTAGTTAACGAAGAGGATTGTAACTGCACTGCAGGAATAAACTTCCCTCGAGTATTTGCGGCATGGGAACCGTCGTCATTCAGTGATAATTGATAATAGCCCTGTTGGCCGACAGTGAGTTGCTGATGTAGCTCATGCAAACCTAGGTATTGGTTATCAGCCAGTAAAGGAACCATCATAATGTGCACAATGCCGCCACAGCCTAACTGATAGCTGGTGTCATTTTCATCGGTAGCATCATAGGTAAGTTGCAATACTTGTTGTGATTGAATCGCATGTTGGGCATGACGACGTAAATCAGCTTCTAAACATCCACCGCTGAGCATTCCTAATGTTTTACCCAAAGGATCGAATAACATCATTGCCCCAGGCTTACGGTAAGATGAACCTTCAACAGAGGTAATAATGGCTAATGCCCAATCTAATTGCGGCTTTTCAGCCCAAGTATCTAACAATGATAATAAGTGATGTGCCATAAATCCTTGCCTATCATTTTAATTCCTTTTCGCACTTATTGCGCTAACCCCAAAAGGGAGCAGGCAGCATAACGCTGCCAAAGCGAACTGACCTTTGCACCTCAAGTCATTGGATATAGACAAACGAAAATGAGAATACTGCAAAGCGAGTCTGTATAAGCTAACAAAGGATAGGCATAAAGCAAAGATTAGTAACGCCTAATAAAAATACCGTTAACGATTTAGTCGGCGTATTACCAGCAAGACGGGGCTCTTGCTGGCTTATGAAGTAGAAGTAAAAGCGTAATAAAATGTAACAATAACCGAATCAATGACCCATTAATTATTGATAACGGTTTAACCAAGCAGCTGATCTGCTACAAACGGGTTATGCTGACGTTCTTCTTCAAATGTTGACATCGGCCCATGGCCCGGAATAAAGCTGACCTTATCGCCCAATAGCCAAAGCTTTTGAGTAATTGAATGAATTAATTGCTTATGGTCAGATTGCGGAAAATCAGTGCGACCAATAGAGCTTCTAAATAACACATCGCCAACCCAAGCTAAATGCGACTCAGCAGAGTGAAATACAATATGGCCAGGTGTATGGCCGGGACAATGCAATACCGATAAGGTTTGTTCGCCAATTGTCACCTTATCACCTTCATTCAGGTATTGTGTCGGCTCAAAGGGGTCGATATGCGGAAAACCAAAGTTTTGACTCTGTTTAGCTAGATTATCAAACCAAAACTTGTCGGCACTATGGGGGCCAACAATATCAATATTTAATTGATTAGATAACATTTTGGCGCCGCCAACATGGTCAATATGCCCATGTGTTAATAATATTTTCTCTAAAGTGAGTCCAAGTTTTTCGACTTCAGTGACGATGCGGTCAATGTCACCACCAGGATCAACGACTGCAGCGAGTTTGGTTTTTTCACACCAAATCACACTACAATTTTGCTGGAACGGGGTCACTGGAATGATTTGGTATTTCATGTCTTACATCCTCACTTTAGCAGGCGTTTGCTTTGTCGCTATTATGCGTTAAGTGGCGCAAAAAAGTTTGATCTATCTTTGCAATCAACAAAATAAATTGACGAAAAATGATATTCAAAAGCCACTTGAATTAAATCACTCGGTTATTAACACGTGAAAAGCGATTAAAAGGTCAAATAATCAACAAGTTAAAAACGCTGTAAATGATAACAAACATAAATCAGTAAAAGCGAAAGGTAAATTACTAATATACCCTCAGTTTTTGATTGTGATTGATAGTTAAGCTTTCTACAATACTACCTTTCTCTAGCCTTTATTCACAGGTACAGCATGCAAATGGATAGCATACTTTCAGGTATTGTTTCAAAGAAACATTTTTTCTCGGTTCCCCTCAATTATCAACAACCTGAAGGCGAGAAAATTACTGTATTCGCCCGTGAAATTGTTAGCACTGAAAACCAGCATAAAGACTTACCTTATTTGGTTTATTTTCAAGGTGGGCCAGGCTTTGGCGCTGTAAGACCTGTTGAAAACAGCGGCTGGATTAAACGTGCATTGCAAGAGTTTCGTGTTATTTTACTCGATCAGCGTGGCACTGGCTTATCGACCTTATTAAATCATGTCACCCTGAGCCATTTATCCCCTGAAGCACAAGTTGAATATGTCAGCCAGTTTCGCGCTGACAATATTATTCGGGATGCTGAAACGATTCGATTGCAGCTAACTAACAATACCCAATGGAGTATTTTAGGCCAAAGTTTTGGTGGTTTTTGTGTACTGCAATATTTATCAGCGGCGCCAGATTCAATTAAAGAAGCCTATATTACGGGCGGCATTCCTTCATTAACGCGCCAAGCTGACGATGTCTACCAAGCCACTTATAAGCGAGTGATTAAAAAGAACAATGATTTTTATCGCCGCTTCAGTGACGCTGCCAAACTGACTGCCGAATTAGCTGAATTTATTGAAAACAACAACGTTATATTAGCCACGGGTGAGCAGTTAACGGTTGAGATGCTGCAGTTATTAGGCGTTAACCTTGGTATGGAACAAGGGCCTGAAGCGGTTTATTACTTGTTGGAACAAGCCTTAATCGACACCGCAAACGGTAAACAAATAAACCCGTTATTCTTGCATCAATTTTGCCAATTGTTAGATTTTAACACCAATCCAATTTTTGCTTTAATGCATGAATCAATCTATTGCCAGCAGTTCCATCAACGTGGCGCAAATTGGTCAGCACATCGTGTGCGAGAACAATTTCAGCAATTTAACTATCAAAAAGGTCAACGATTACTCTTTACTGGTGAAATGATTTATCCATGGATGTTTGAACAATTTAATCAGCTTAAGCCTCTTAAAGACTTAGCTGATGCTGTTGCAGCCAAATCTGATTGGACTAATTTATATGACGTCGATATTTTGATGCAAAATACGGTGCCAGTAGCTGCAGCTATTTATAGCGAAGATATGTACGTTGATATGAACTACAGCCTTGAAACAGCGGCATTAGTCGATAACTTACAGTATTGGGTGACTTCGGAATATGAGCATAATGGGATCCGCATCGATGGTGAGCACATTCTAGATAAATTGATTTCATTAAATCGCTCTAAGAGCCTGAGATAAATACTTTTAAGCTGAAAGCAGCGTCAGATCACACTATTGAACGCTAAATTAATCTTCAGTTAAGTAAGTGCATCCATACTCAAACCTGTTCCGCCCTTTATGTTGTGAACTAGTGAATTTTATGAGTAGGTTCTTAATGAGCTTACTCATTTTTTTTGCCTTTAATTTATTGAATTTAAAAATAAAGATTATAAAGCAATAGGTTGGATTAACCTTGCACTGTAAACACAAATAAAAAAGCCAAAGCAAACTCAGCTTGCTTTGGCTAATCAGAAAATCCCTTATCTAACTGTCATCAGTTATCAAATCAACTGAGTTGATTTTACTTAGGCAATATCGGTCTTTATGCAGTGGTCTCTGACTCGTTGTCACTTGGCTTATCACGCAATGAAAAGTATATTTTTGACACAATAAATTCAGCAATCAAAATACCAAAGACCAGAACAAAGAACGCAACCAAGCCATCAACAGGCCCCGTAAAGGTAATGGCATCACCAAATGCTAAGTTAATTGCTTCAAGCATGATTATTTTTGAAAAGAACAAAATCGCCCAAGTGCTTAGCGCTCGATAGATTTTAGGTGCAGTTCCTGGCTTACTTTTAAAGTAATCAGCTAGCTTATGTTCAAAAGCAATAGTGAGCTTAAGTAATAATTGCAGCAAAATAGCCACAAGTAATGAAATCGAAAATGATGACACGTTAATGTGTTGCCAAAACTCATCAAGTAAATTCAATACCGTTAAATCGACTAAAACGGCGAGAGTGTAACCCACGAAGTACCGTTGAGGACTATTAAAACCATGTAAGGGTCTTGCTAAAGTTGTTTGCTCTTCAGACATCATAAACCTCTAATATTTAATCAAATAACACCACTTACATCATCCTAACAAGTTGACAACAATCTTCAATCTAAAATTCCGTTTATATTGGGCTATATTGGTTTCTTTTTACTGCAAACTCGAAGCTGATTAATCATTTTGCTATATGTGAACTAAATGAGCCTGCTAACAAATTCGACTCTGTTAGCAGGTTCATAGGACGTCTTTTAGTCTTAATGATGATTAGAATGCGCCAAAATAACTCTTCATGGCTTTTAGTCTTAAGGTTGCTGCACCTAACATGTCAATCGGTCCAAGTAACGAAAAAGGTTTCTCTGTTGATATCCAAGCAGACCCTCGGGCGCCTATTGGAATTTCAATGCCCTCTGGATCAGTAAACTCAATTAGCACTGTGCGGCCAATATTTTTAGCGTTACTCACTAACTGCTGTGCTACGCCTTGCTCTTGGCTACTATGACTGCCTCGTGCTTCACCTGTTGCCAATGACACAGAATGGACTCGTCCTCTAAAAATATGGCCTGGATACGCATCGACATAAAACTCTGTAAACTGACCTTGTTTGACTCTGCTCCATAGCTGATCTGGAATACGCATTTCTAAAATTTTTGTTTCAGTATTCCACAGTTGGATGTTACCAACCCTTGAGCCTGCAGCGGTATCAAGACGGGTGACTGCACCATCAAATGGAGCTCTAATTTCAAGTTGGCTTGCTTCGAATTCCACTTGTTGTTTTTGAGCAACTAAAGACTCTCGATCAAATTTCAAAGCATTCAGTCTTGACTGATACTGGTCAATATCGCGCTTAGCAACTACGTGTTCAACTTGCGTTAATCTAGCTAAATCTTGCTCAGTTTGGCTGATTTCAGTATTTAAACTGTTAATTTCAGCCTCTATTTTGCGCAAGTTATTCGTTTCTTCATTGTTGACCAATGTATAAAGCAACTGACCTTTTTTAACCTTCTGATTATGCTGCACATAATATTGGTCAATCGACTCTGTAATTGGGCTTAACACTGCCGTTTGCGCCCGAACAACCGATGAGTCAGTTAAGTCTACTGGTGAATAAAAGCGATGCGCAAAAAACACTGCAAGGTTAATAAGCACACCTACCACCACCATTGAAATGTAGTTAGCTGTGGTTTTTTTCACTAAACCGGTTTTTATTAAAATCCAGCAAATTAAAATGTATGGGTAAAGTAATTCTTTCATTATGCTTGTCTCGCTTTTATTACTGCAGAAATTTTCTTCCAATCTGTCACCACGATAAGGATGGCCGCTATCCATAACTCGTTATAAAAAAAGCCGATCGTACATAGCCAGAACACTAACTTGGCTTGCCCTGTATGTGCCGCATATTTTTTAGGCAGTGAGTGCAATTTCCAATACCCCCAAATCGCTAAGCAAATTGTCACTATTAACATCATTGTTAATGCGCCAATAAAGACTTCAGTGTCTAAGAACTTGTCTTTAAGTGCCGATGTTGTTGTCCAGTAATCAGCTGGAATATCTTGATGATGGACAGTAAAGCCACTGGCCAAAAATACCGAACCAAGAGCCACTGTGATTAATGCCAATAAGATAAAAAACTTAGCTTTATGACGAGCAAAAAAGCCGTTAGCTGACTGAGTGTTAGGATGCGTTGTAGTAACTGTATCTGTCATAACCTGCCTTAACGTAATGTGAATGAATCATCGGGTATGGCAGAAATTATAGGGAGTGCTCGCGCGCTAAACTTACCATTATACGCCACGGTTTTTTACTTGATAAAATCGGTCGCAATACATTGGAGCAAAAAAAAGCGCAATAGTAAGACTATTGCGCTTATCGATTGTAGCTATTGGCTATTCAGGACTGAGCTGGATTTAATTACTTTTAGTCTCACGAATATCCATAATAGGCATGACCCCCTCACCCATCATGGTGCTAGGCAACTTACCATCCCATGCTTGGGCTTCTGTTAACTTCACAATTAGTGGATTGTTTTTAAGAGCTTTCGCCTTTGCTTCAATGGCTTGTGCTTCTGCTTTACCTCTTAACAGAATTGATTGCGCCTCAGCTTCGGCTATTTTTAAAATACCTTTTGCTTTAGCATCTGCGGTATTCACCGCACGTAATGCTTCTAGACGCTGTCTTTCAAGCTTATGCTCTTCAGCTGCAGCTAAGTTCTTCTCAGTTTGTTTAATCTCAATCGAGTTAATGTATTTTTGCGGAAGAATAATATTCTCGATTTGAATGTTATCTACAACCACTGGGAAGTTTGCCATTTCTTCTGATAAACGACGCTCAATCCCTTGTATTGCACTGGCCCTATCTTGAATTAACTGCTCAGCTTCAAACTGTGGGATCGTATCTTTGGTCGCAGAACGAAAACGAGGATCTAAAATACGCTGTTCAAATTGACTTAAGCCGCCATAACTTTTAAACAAATCTAAAGCGGCTTCTTTATTGACAGTCCAGTTAACCGATACTTCGATGGTTACAGGCATTTGCTCTTTAGTGCTTGAAGCCATTTTTTCTGCATTTTTACGGGTTCTAACTTCAATGACTTCGACAGTTTCAATAAATGGGATTTTAAAATGTAATCCAGGGTTTTGTTGATCCATTGCTTCGCCAAAGCGTTTAACAACCCCTACATGCCCCTCGATAACGATGTAGTAAGAGTTAAAAACTGCAATGATTAATAATAATAAAGGCAAGGCTTTAAATAACGAACCTGTGCTAAAAACATCCTTGATATTCATAAACTTCCTTTTGATTTAATGATGTAGTTAAATTAAAGGCGCTAGATTACCTAAAACAAACAAAATCGCAACATCAAATCAAAAAGAACCTTGTAAAGCTTCTTGTTCACACGCACGTTACTCAGTGACAGTAACGCTATTCGATCAATACTAAGCTAATCACTAGCCATAGCTTTATATTGCTTGGCTTACTCTATAAAACCAATTAACTCGTCGCCTTCTTTGGTGGCCTTTTCTTAGAGGCCGATTTTACACCCGTTGTGGACTTGCGTTTATAACCCGCTTTTGCGCCGCTTCGGCGTTTTTTGTAACCAGGACCTGTCACACCCGCTAAGGCATTAGGTAACTGATTAGCAGCTTGAGTAACCAACTCATTGAGCTGGGTAATTAAAGGAGACATAAATGCATCGTAACGTAATTGCTTTTGGCTAATGGCATCTAAACTACTTTCCCATAATGCGGTCATATCAGGTGTGGTCGCACTTTCTGGTAGTGAATGAACGAGTCCGACTCCGACTTGGGTTGCCACAATTGACTTCCCTTGACGCTGCAAATAACCTCGTTTAAATAATAATTCAATAATGCCTGCACGAGTCGCTTCAGTGCCGAGTCCATCGGTATCTTTAAGGATTTTTTTTACTTCGCTATTGCTCACAAAACGATTAATCCCTGTCATGGCGCCAAGTAATGTCGCATCAGTAAAATGCTTCGGTGGTTGGGTGGTTTTCTCAAGCAGTTCACCACGAGCGCAATGTAATTGCTGACCATTTACGAGCGGAGGTAAGGTGTTGAGTTCCTCTTCATCTTTATGCCCACTTGGGCCATTTATATAACTCATGCTTGTTTTACTCGATTGGCTTGAAGCAAATAGTTGTTTCCACCCCATTGCAGTTTCTTGTTTCGCTTTAGTGGTAAAGAGTCCTCCAGCGATGGTCACTTCCACTTGGGTTTCATCATAAAGATAAGCTGGATAAAACTGGGCTAAATATTGCCTCGCAATGTGCGAGTACAATTTCGCTTCTTTGCTCGATAAAGAGGTTAAATTAGCCATTTTTTCAGTGGGAATGATGGCATGGTGAGCGTCGACTTTTTTATCATCCCAAGCTTTAGATTTAAGCTTAGCATTTGGCGAATCAATTTTTGCAGTTAACGTCGCGTCATTACTGACAATTGCTTTTATCACCTGCGGTGCAAGGCCATGTTGTTCAGCAGGTAAATAACGACTATCTGAGCGCGGATAAGTAATCAGTTTATGGCGCTCGTATAAGCTTTGACAAGTATCTAAGACGTCTTTTGCGCTCATACCGAAACGTTTAGCAGCATCAATTTGCAGTGACGATAAGCTATAGGGCAAAGGTGGATTTTGGCGTTTACTTTTTGCTTCAAGCTTAGTTACTTGTGCAGGCTGATCAGTAATTCGACCAACAACATTTTCAGCTAAGCCCTTTGCTAACACGCGACCTTCTTCATCCATATATGGCTGGCACGCTTCACTTGGCTTCCATTTAGCGGAGAATGATTCATTTTTGTCAGTTAATAAATGCGCAAGTACTTCATAAAAAGGTTTAGGGACAAAATTGGCTATTTCCTCATCACGCCTCACAACTAAACCTAAAACCGGTGTTTGTACTCGGCCAACCGACAATACTCCTTGATAACCCACTTTTTTGCCTTGAATGGTATAGGCTCGGGTCATATTCATGCCGTAAAGCCAATCAGCACGGCTGCGAGCTAATGCTGATGTTGAAAGCGGAACGAACTCTTTATTGCTGCGCATTTGTCCTAGTGCTCTTTTGACAGCACTAGGGTTCAAGTCGCTAATCAGCAAACGTTGGGTTTGGGCAAGTTTGTCGGCTTTTACACCCGCATGTGCTATCACTTCATCAACCAGCAATTGTCCTTCTCTATCTGGATCGCCCGCATTAACAAGACTTGAGGCTTGTTTTATCAATTTTTTAAGGGTGGACAACTGCGAACGCGTTTTAGATTTAGGCTTAAGCTTCCAACTGTCAGGCACAATTGGTAAATGTGCCAATTGCCAGGACTTGTAGGCTGGATCGTAAGCGTCTGGCTCAGCTTGCTCCAGCAAGTGCCCGACACACCAAGAAACATAGTTGCCATTAGCATCCATGATATAACCGTCGCCTTTTTTATGGGGCTTTGGCAATACATCGGCAATAGCGCGACCTAAGCTGGGTTTCTCGGCAATATACAGGATCATTCAATTCAAACCGTTTAAATCAGTTAAGCCTTTTAATGCAGGCTTTTTAATATCATGCTGATACTGTATATAATTACAGTGGGCAATTACAGTAATTATTTAAAGTTTTTTTACTTTATCCATAAAAAATTTAGTTTGGTAATCGTTGGCAATAAATGACGCCTGCACGACAAAATATTACCTTCAAGCATGTTAACGAACTAGAATTGGCGAGTTTTACTGCTTTTTTTGTAGTTTATTTTCATAACCGAAAAATAAAGAATATAAAATCGCCCCAACTGCCATATAATTGACTTTTTATACCACCAAAAACAAACGTTTCATCTAAATTAAGATGATTAAAGCTGAAATAAAGTTGATCTGGATCATCATTGTTAATGAATTCTTGGGATAGGTTTAGTTATCGCAAATTTTGAGCTCAGGAGCCCGTTATGGAATTGAAACAATGTGAGAAGTGTTACACAGACGTCTGCGTTAACGGGAAATGGTTTCATCATGATCATTTGACCACAAGTGCTTACATGTTAAATGGTGGCTCACCAGAAATGGTTGAACTTGCTAAAATGCCAACCACTGAAACTGAGTTAATCGATATGCTAACCAGTACTTTCTGAGTAAAGTTTGCTGATTTTATTCAGCTAAAAGTGGCAACAACGCCCTTTGAATTTTGATAAAAGAGCAGTGCTAACACTGCTTTTTTTATGGCTGCTATTTAAGCCTATAACCAGAGTGTATTTTGGCTTTAGTGCTATTTTAAATGATAAATTAAGTGCTATGTTGTAAAGAACGATGTGCAGCCTATTTATCACCTAATCTGCATTGTCTGCTAGTTGCTTCGCTTTCATAATACGTAGCACTAAAATAACGATAGCAGTAACTGCTGGACTCAATATTGTCAGTGCAGTTTTGGTTGACCATACCGTTATCAGAGCATCGAGATCGTTATGGGATGTGTAATAATCAACAGGGAAATAGAAAATCAACAACCACAATGGTATTGAGCTTAAGACAATATGAAGCATGTACTTGCTGTTAACTTCTCGTTGCTTAGCTTTTTTATTGCACAGATGAATAACACCAACAGTGATAACAGAGAAAACCACTGCCACACCCCATAAAAGAAAAGCAATCACCATTCCCATTCATTACCTCAACAAACGATTAATTAAACTTCACTACTGCATTAAATACAGCTTTTATAACTACTGTTATGACTTCATTAAACTGGCTTATTCGACTTGCTTATTTTGTTTACTTACTCAACTCAAGTAAGTCCCATTTATTGCCGTATAAATCCTGAAACACCACAACAGTGCCATATTCTTCTACCCTAGGTTCCTCATTGAATACCACTTCATTGGCCTGCATTGACTTATAGTCACGCCAAAAGTCGTTAGTTTGAAGAAACAAAAATACCCGACCTCCAGTTTGATTACCCACCGACTGCTTTTGAGTTTCATTGCTGGCTTGGGCTAATAACAAATTGGTGCCATTGCCATTTGGCGGTGACACTAACACCCAACGTTTTCCGCCGCCCAAATCGGTATCTTCGACCAAGGTAAACTGTAGTTTTTGAGTGTAAAAGGCAATAGCGTCATCATAATCGTCAACGACTAATGCAATCATTCCGATTTGCTGCTGAGTAACAGTCGACATGCAATAACCTTTTAATTGAATACGAAATTAGCACTAAGATTGTAAGGGTTTAATTAGAAAAAATCTGATTTATTTTATTGATATAAAACAAGTTAAATTTTTAAAGGTAGGATTAAATTCAGCGAGAAGTAAAAATAAGCCACTCATTAAGGTGTGGCTTATTTCGAATTCATTGGTCAGCAAATAGTAAAGTGCTTTAGTGACAATTTAGCCTCTTTTAGCCACTGACAAGGGAATGGAAAAATCTATCATGCCTAGGTAAATAATAATTATCATAATTAAAAGACATCACAACACGCTTTGTGCGTCCGATGATTTCATTGCGAGGCACAAACCCAATCACACGTGAATCAGCACTGTTATCCCGATTATCACCCAATACAAGATAATACCCGGTTGGCACAGTAACCTCGTTAAACTTTGAGCGTATTGAGCCCATTTTATTCACTCTTATTGAATGTGCCACGCCGAGTAAATCTTCAATCTTATCCTGCCTATCATCTTGATAACGATTACTCTTATAACTAAGATCATGATAATTAATGTTTTGATGGTTAATCACCAATTGATTATTGTTTAACGCTACGGTGTCGCCAGGTACGCCAACGACACGCTTTACCAGTCTATTTCCAGCAGCTTCGGAGTCAAAAATAATGATATCTCCGCGAGCTGGATCGCCTGTTTTATATAAAGAAACATGAGTAAAAGGAATGCGAACATCGTACGCCATTTTGTTTGCAAGAATTCTGTCACCAATTAATATGCTTGGCTTCATTGAGCTTGTAGGCACGGTATACCAATCAGCGACTGCACTTCTAAATACACTCATTAACGCAATAAAAATGAGCAGTGATTTATACTCTTTTAGCAACTTTGCGAATTTGTTTATCATCATAATCCCTTATGTTTAGTGATGAACCTAGTGCTAACGCTAAGCTTGCGGCTTTACGCTTACCGTTTAATGTAATGCACTTTTTGTAATGAACTTTCTGTAATGAACTTTACGTAATAATTTGAGCACTTGGTTAAAGCAATTATAAGGCCACTATTATTTAAGAATAAAATCAGTAATTTAATATTTTTAGGGTTAACTGAAATGAGTAATATCACCACCTTTTAGTCTTTTAACCTAAACAAGTGATACGTCGTAATATGAAAATGAGTTAAACAAACCACTCGTTCAAAATTTTCGCATTAAAAAAGGAAGCCGAAGCTTCCTGTTATTGTGGCACCATCAATAACGAGTCGTTAACTTAATTTCTCTGTAAAAAAGCTAATGGTACGATCCCATGCCAGTTTAGCGTTGGCTTCATCATAGCGACCTGTCGAATCGTTATGAAAACCATGCTTGGCGCCTTTATACATATGCATTTGATAAGGCACTTTATAACGCTTTAAATCAGCTTCGTAATCAGGCCATGATTTATTAACCCGTTCATCTTCTTCACCAAGTTGTACCATTAATGACGCTTTAATATTTTCTCGAAGCTCTTTCTTAGCGGGTGTCCCGTAAAAAGGCACCCCTGCGGTAAGCAAGTCAGATTCGACTGCTGCAAGATAATTGACGATATAGCCGCCGAAACAAAAACCTACCGCGCCTAGTTTTCCATTACTGTTTTCATGAGATTTTAAAAATTTAGCCGCAGCGACAAAATCTTGCTGAATTTTATCTCTGTCCATCGAACGCTGCATTGCGCGGCCTTCGTCATCATTACCAGGATAGCCACCTAATGGATATAAAGCATCTGGCGCAAATGCAATGAAACCTACCTTAGCAAGACGGCGAGCGACATCTTTAACATAAGGATTTAAGCCGCGATTTTCGTGAATCACTAATACAACAGGTAATGGACCCGTTTTATTCGCAGGTACCACAAAATAACCTTGACCTTTACCGTGCCCCTGTGGCGAGTCAAATGTCTCATAAGTCGCTTTAATATCTGCATCATTAAATGATACTTGCTCAGCAAGAGCATAATTAGGTAAAAGCGCAGATGTCAGAACACTCATGGAGTATCCCACAGCGACTAAAGTACCCAGCTTCTTTATGAAGGTTCGACGGTCCATACCACCGTGGGCATATTCATCATACCAATCAAACGCTTCTTGCGGGATATCATTTCTTTGTGGCTGAGACATTGCTTTTCTCCATTTTGGATCTTTTAAGATTGAGTTCCTTTGACTAACCTATGAGAGGAAAAGCACAATGTAAATAGTTTGTCGTACAAATAGTAAATGGCTGATTTATTTGAATAGCTATTTAATATCTTTCTCAATACCGTATATATCTTCATCAATGGTTTCGATACGAGCTTCGAATATTGCCCGGGCATCATGTAAGCCACGATTGTAAAAATGCGCACCAATATTCTTGCCTAAAAAGTCCAATAAAAACTCTGCATCAAACTGTCCTAAATCTTGATCTAGCTCTTCTTCAAAATAGCGTTGAAGCTTGTTAACCATCATTTCACGTTGTTCTGCGGTAAATTCGATTTTGGACATTAAATAGCCTCCATTTAGTGTTAACCGTTAAACCATATATAACGGTTGATACTGTTTTAAAAAGTAATTAATTAAAATTCAGCTAAGTATGACTAATTCCCCTTTAATAGAACAAACTAATTTTCGATTTTCATGACATAAAAAAGAGAAGCTAGGCTTCTCTTTCAAAAGTAATAAGTCATTCATCTGCGACTAAAGCGCCATTGGGAAATCTCTTACAGTTGTTTCATTTTCAACTACCACAACACTCTGTTCATCTGCACTTAAAAAGAACGGCAAAGAACCATCGTCAGGCTCAGCAATGTTGGTATCTTCTGGATCATCGTTTTGTGCTAAACAGGTATAACCTAAACTGTAGGTCTCTGCGCTGACAAAACCAAACTCATATCCATAGCTTTCAACGTCTCCGCTGGCATCAAGAGCTGGATTAACTCTTGCTGAAGCTATTGGCGCGACTTCATCTTCACTGTAGTCAGCGTCTCTGAAGTCAGCCATAGACTCTAGTGCGGTGTCTTTAGGATAAAGGTAAACAGCAGCGTTAAATTCAGAACCACCAGCTGCAGTCTCACAATCAGCCATAGTTTGTTCGCTGATTTGGCCTGAAATTGCGCCCACTTCAACAGTATTAACTAACTGAACAGAAGTCGGCTTTAGGGTCCAATAATCTTTATTACCTTTTGGTCCTTGTAGGCCTTTGGTAAGGTTAAATTCAGCCACAAAATTATTGGTTCCAGCTGCGATGGTGAATGATTTATTGAAGAAAAGTCTGCCAGTATCTTCCTCTTCAGCCTCAACACCACCACATGAGCCATTACTATTAGTGACAAGCCCTTCTACCACGCCACCGACCCATTCATTGGTGTCAGTATCTAGCTCTGCACCAGACAGCACATATGAACTCTCATCTATTGAGACTTCATTGTTTTGCATGTAAATACACATCTGGTATTCGCCAACTGGAATTGACTGTCCGCTAACTAATGTTTCTATTTCAGAGCCTTGTACACTTAATAAATCGACGTGTTGTAAGCCATCTTCTCCAGTGTTTACATCAAATGAAATTGCACCATCGCTATTTTTTAACACGACCTGCTTAAAAGCAATATTAACCACATTCGCTGACGCTGGGTTATCTGAAACACCTAAGCTAAACACACCTTGCTCTGGTGTTGGGTTTGAGTCTGAGTCCGAACCACAACCGACTAATACGCTACTAATTGCGACGGCCAATGCTAGGCGCGAATATTTTTTAATTGTCATCATAAAACCTTATTGGAACATCATTGATGAATCTTAATTCCTTTTAGTTTCACTCAATCACTGTTTATTCATTTATTGTTTGTATCTGCACATTATAAGCGATAATGCTCATGCAAGTTTGAAAATGTATATAAGTTGATCATTTGATGGATTAGTTCGACGATATTTCCAGCTCACTAGCCTTATAGGTTTACATCAGCCCATAAAAACACACATCTGTATTACCTATAAATCTCTATAATAATCAGCTGTTGATGGGATTACACGCACAAAAAAGCCAGCTTTCGCTGGCTTTTCAAATGCAATGACGTCACGTCAAATTAAGGATGACAAACGTTGTGCATCTCTAAGTTAGTACCAATGTCTTTGCTATTTGCTTTAGCATCGTCATTACGTAACTGTGTTAGGTGATCTAAGTAAGCTTGGTCAACATCGTTCGTGATGTATTGACCATCAAATACTGAGGTTTCAAAACGTTTAATTTCTGGGTTTTCCATGCCGACTGCATCAACTAAGTCAGTTAAGTCTTGGAAGATAATACCGTCAGCGCCAATGATTTTAGCAATTTCATCAGCATCACGGCCATGAGCAATAAGCTCATTAGTGGTTGGCATATCAATACCATAAACGTTAGGGAAACGGATTTCAGGAGCAGCAGAAGCAAAGTAAACTTTCTTCGCGCCAGCTTCACGAGCCATTTCAATAATTTGCTCAGAAGTGGTACCACGAACAATAGAATCATCAACTAATAATACGTTTTTGCCTTTAAACTCAGTGTTAATAGCATTGAGTTTACGACGAACAGACTTCTTACGCTCTTGCTGACCTGGCATGATGAACGTACGGCCAATATAACGGTTTTTCACGAAACCTTGTCGGTAAGGAAGGTCCATACAACGTGCTATTTCTAACGCGATATCACATGAGGTTTCAGGAATTGGAATAACCACATCAATGTCGTGATCTTCCCATTCTTTTTGAATTTTAGCGCCCAACTTTGCGCCCATATTTACACGGCTGCCGTAAACAGAGATTTTATCCATTGACGAATCAGGACGTGCAAAATAAACAAATTCGAAAATACATGGTGCATAGCTTGGTTCAACTGCACATTGGCGAGTAAATAGCTGACCATCTAATGAGATATAAATCGCTTCACCTGGGGCTACATCACGCATCACTTCAAAGCCTACGGCATCTAGTGCAACACTTTCTGAAGCAACCATGTACTCAGTACCCGTTGGTGTTTCATGCTTACCAAGTACTAAAGGACGGATACCGAATGGGTCGCGAAATGCCACTAAACCTTGGCCGATGATCATCGCGGCTACTGCGTAAGCACCACGGGTTTGGGCGTGTACTTTAGCAACTGCATCAAACACTTCATCAGCACTTAACGTTAAGCTTCTTGTTTCTTGAAGCTCATCAGCTAACAAGTTAAGTAACACTTCAGAATCTGAGGTGGTATTAACATGACGACGCTTTTTCACAAGGCCTTCAGCCAACTCAACCGTGTTGGTTAAGTTGCCGTTGTGCGCTAATGAAATACCGAATGGTGAGTTAACATAAAATGGCTGTGCTTCAGAAGCACTTGAACTACCTGCTGTTGGGTAACGCACGTGTCCAATACCGGCTTTACCTTGCAGGCGCTGCATATGTTTTACTTCGAAAACGTCTTTAACTAGTCCATTTGCCTTACGTAAACGAAACGCGTTCTTGTCAACAGTCACAATACCTGCTGCGTCTTGACCACGGTGCTGAAGCACGGTCAATGCATCATAAATGGTTTGATTAACCGATGACTGACCAACTATTCCGACGATACCACACATGGGTAAGCTTCCTCATTGTAAGATGTTTTATATTTATATTTTGGGTACAAAGCTGGAGGTATTTTCCAGATAGTCAAAAAACCACTGAATAACCACACCAAATTGGGGTACAAGTTCTGATTCTTTCCACCAGTCCTGATTTGGCGAACCGGTAAAAGCATCAAGAAAAAATAATATCGCGCTGACAATTAATGCCCCGCGTAAGGCACCAAAACACAAGCCTAAGACTCGGTCGGTGCCTGATAAACCGGTTTTAGAAACCAGTTGACCAAGTAAATAGTTAACTAACGCGCCAATGATTAGTGTGGCGATAAATAAGATGGCAATGGCTACGCCATTTCGCATAGTTTCGTCGCTCATTTGAGTCAAATGAACGGCTAAATCTTGATAAAATTGGCTAGCAATAAAGAAGGCAGCAAACCATACCACTAAAGACATGGCTTCTTTGGCAAATCCGCGAACCAAACTGATGACAGTTGATATGCCGATGACGATGAGAATAGCGTAATCAATCCAAACCATTGAGATGGGGATCCGGTATAGATGTTAAGACGGCGCGATTCTAACAGAGACAGAAAACTTTCTCACCCACTGCTAGATAAATTGACTTTGCGCTGTACCAAACAATAGTGAATAGTTAGTTTTCTAGGGGATTGTATTTAACAATTTTACCTTGAAGACCCGTTATTTTTTTAATTTTCTGTTGCTGAGTTTTTAGCTTGTCGGCCGATAAATCTGGGCCAACAAACACCTTTGTGAGCGAGCCATCAATTGGTTTTGCAGGTAAGGTATAAGCGGTAAACCCATTTTGACGCAGTTGTTTTACTAACCCTTCAACATTTTTGGCATTATTAAAACCACCGAGTTGTAGCGTATAACCCGCTTTAATTGGGGTCGCTTTTTTCTCTACAGGCTCAGATTTAGCCACTTGCTGCGTTTGAGTATTCGTTGGTTTTTTAGCAGGTTCAGTTTGAGCTTGCTCCACAGATTCTTCTTCTGAAGAGCTAACCAAGTCTTGAGTCTGCGCGATTTCTTCGACTTCAAAAGTCTCAGGTTTATACCCTTCACCGATATCATCTTTAGCTTGTTCAGTGATAACAGGGCGAAGTGGGATTTCGGTAAATTGTTCGACTTCTCGTTGTTTTTTCCCATCGAGCAAATCAGGTAAAAAAATCACCCCGAGCGCCACAATTACGACAGTTCCAACTAAACGATTTTGAAATTGAGCAGACAATGTGTATTCCCTTTTATAATAATTCGCTAAAGCCAGCCACAGTGTAAAATGAGCCAAAAACAATTACCACATCATCAGTGGTAATATTTGCATTAAGACTTTGCCATGCTTGATTTATCGAAGAAAAATGTGATGATTTTAGCGGTGGTTCATGTTGTGCAAGCATACCAGCTAATGCAGTGGCCTCTAGCCCTCGTTCCACTGGTAAATCAGTAAAGTACCATTCATCAATAACGTCTTTCAGTTCAGACAAGACTGCGGCTGCATCTTTGTCTTTTAACATGCCACATAAAGCAATAATACGTGCAGGTTTATATTGCTGTAACTGGGAAGCCAAATATTTTGCTGCATGTGGGTTATGCGCCACATCGACTAACACTTTTGGGCTGTCTTGTACTTGCTCTAAACGCCCAGCTAATGATGCTCTAGCAATACCCGTCATAATATCTTTAGGGCTAATGCTTGGCCAAGTTTGCTCGATTACTGCAACAGCTGTGGCGGCATTGGCAAGCGGCAGTTTTGGTAAAAGCAACTTATGAAAGACACAATTAGCACCAATGTACTGCCAAGTGTCACCATTAAGGTGGTAATTAAAGTCATGGTTAACACGATAAACATTCGCATTAATTTCTGCTGCGTAATCTAACACAGTGTGAGGCAGGTCAGGCTCGCCGATAATAGCTAGGCATTCAGGACGAAACACGCCTGCTTTTTCACGCCCGACTAGCTCGCGGGTATCACCTAAGTATTCTTGATGGTCAATATCAATCGAGGTGATCACACTGACATCAGCATCAATAATATTGGTGGCATCTAAGCGCCCACCTAGCCCAACTTCCAATAGCACGACATCAGGCTTTTCAATATTAAATAAGTACAGGCCAGCTAAGGTTGCATATTCAAAGAAACTCAAGGATATAGTGGCACTATCTGGCAAATTTCTCGCTGTTTCGATTGCATTAAATGCTGCTATTAACGCGCTGTCAGAAACATCTTGCTGATTAATCCGCACTCGCTCATTAAATCTTAATAAATGCGGTGAGCTATAAACGCCAACGGTAAAGCCAGCTTGCATTAATACTGACTCAATCATGGCGCAGGTTGTCCCTTTACCATTTGTGCCAGCGACAGTAATCACTTTTGATTGAGGGGATAGTACATTTAATCGCTTAGCGACCTCTGTTACACGCGTTAACCCCATTTCAATTTCAGTTGGATGAATAGATAAAAGATAATCCAACCACTGAGACAAGCTTGCCGAATCTGTCGGTGCTGAACAAGGTTGATTGTCACTAACTGAACTCATGTTATTCCTTAACTCAATGTCATTGATTACAGGATGGATTAATCAATCCAACATAAATAATGGCCCCATAGGTGGCTTAGGTAACTCATAATGCTCAGGGTAAGTTACATCCACTAAATATAGACCATTAGGCTTAGATGTTGGTGCGGCAAACTTGCGATTTTTTAGCGCCAAAAGCTCATTGACCCACTCGACTTTTTGATTAGATTGTCCAATCTCGATGAGTGTACCAACAATATTTCGCACCATATGATGTAAAAAAGCATTCGCTTTAATATCCACAATAATGAATGCGCCTTGGCGAGTGACATTCACAAATTCTATCGTTCTTACTGGACTATGAGCTTGGCACTGTAACGCGCGAAAACTAGTAAAGTCATGTTCGCCAACAAAAAGTTGCGCCGCTTGATGCATTAATTGATGGTCAAGTGCGTAATGATAGTGACTTAATCCGTGACGTAATATACCAGGCCTAAATTCACTATTATCAATAATATAACGATATCGACGCGCCGTGGCAGAAAAGCGAGCATGAAATGTATCATCGACTTCTTTTGCCCATCGAATGGCAATATCATCTGGTAATTTGGCATTGACCCCTAAGGTCCACGCCGACATTTGACGTGTAGATTGGGTATCAAAATGGACCACTTGTCCAGTACCGTGCACACCTGAGTCTGTTCGACCTGCACAAATAATTTCAATGGATTCATTGGCTATTGATGATAAAGCGGCTTCGATTTTTTCTTGCACAGACACAACTTCTTTTTGTCTTTGCCAACCGAAATATTGACTACCATCGTATTCGACACCTAACGCCACACGCATTGAAATTACCCTCAGATTTAAAGAGCGCGCATTTTAGCACAAAAAAAACGGCGCATGCATTTAGCGCCGTTTGTTCGCGATGAAATAGGAAATTAATCGAATGAATGATGATTAATTAATTTCCTGCTTAACTCATCTCGTCAAGTAGTTTACCAGCTTCAGTTTGCTGGCGTTCATTACCGTCAATTTGAACTTCTTTTAAGATTGCTTTTGCTGCATCTTCATCTTCAATTTCAATGTAGGCTCTGGCTAAGTCTAACTTGGCGTTCACTGAGTTTTCTTCATCGTCAACATCAATCATTTCAGCATTACCAATGAGTGAGTTCACTTCGCCCATTTCAACAGCAACATCTTTATATTGGTCGCTAATTTCGACATCTTCATCAGCATCATTTAACAATTTATCGATGTCGATAAAGCCATTTTCTTGCTCGAAGGTATTTAGCGCAGTATCTGAAACCATGTCAGATGGCTCATCAGAATCTAACCTAGCATCCTGTTTATTACTTTCTTCTGCATCAAGAGCTGCTAGCGCTTCATCAACCGTTAAATTGTCATCGGTTAATTGGAAGGTCTCGTCATCGATATCATCAACTTGCGCTTCCGATGCTGGATGATTTGACGCTTGTTGGAATAAATCAGCTTCCCAATCAAGACTCGCTGCATCCGCTTTTTTAGATTTTAAATCGTCGAAAAAGCCTGACTCTTTCGACAATGCCTCTGTATCAGGTTGTTGTTCGATGATGGTATCTGGCTCATCGGCAGATAATCCCGCTAACATGGCATCAAAATCTTGTTCTGAGATGCTGTCCTGCTCATTTATTTCTTCATCAGATACAAATAATGGAACGTCATCTTGTTCATTAAGTTCAAGCTCATCAAGATCGGTCTCAAGTGTGTCGGCCACCTTTGGATCAATAACTTCACTGTTGCTATTATCTAACTCACTCTTGTCTGAATCACTCTTATCAGTATCACTCTTGTCAATGTCACTCTTATCAATATCAAAGTCTTCAACATTGAAATCAGCCAATAATGCGTCCAATTCATCAATATCAGAGTCTTGCTCATCATGACTTTGCTGCACTTGTTGATCGGCTTGCTCAGCTGCTAATAACTCAGCAACTAAAGGATCCTCTTGCTGCTCACCGGTCGGTATATCATCTTGAATATTCAGTGTTGATTCATCACCCGGTGCAAATTTCAACTCATCTGAAGATTCGGTATTATTTACCGAAACTGGCTCTATTGCTTCAACATCGGCTAGCAACTCATCTAAATCTGATTCAGACACCGCGGTGCTTTCTTCTAACGTTTCAGCAAACTGATTTTGAGCTTCATTTGTAGAGTCCGTTTCTAAATCAGAAATAAGCGAGTCAATATCATCATTATCAGTGTCAATGGCTAACTCAGATTCAATTTGCTCAAGCTCTGCTGTCAAAACTTGTTCAACATCTAATCCGTCGTTGCTTAATGGAGCAAACTCTTTATCTGTATCAACATCAGCAAGGAGGTCATCAATATCGGACGATTCATCCAAACTGACAGCAACATCCTCTTCGAGCTCTGCGGCAATCTCTGCAGTGAAATCTTGCTCTTGTTCTGCAGGTACATCTATTGAAGCAAGTAAGCTGTCGATATCATCTTCTGCACCACTTTGAGTATCTATTTCAGCTGACTCTTCTGCGACAGACTCATTAAGCGCTGGTTCATCAATTGCTGATTCATCAAAGCCTGCTAGTAAGCTATCAATGTCATCTTGCGCATCACTTTGACTATCTGTTTGAGCTGGTTCTTCTGCGACAGACTCATTAAGCGCTGGTTCATCAAAGCCTGCTAGTAAGCTGTCAATGTCATCTTGTGTATCACTTTGACTATCTATTTGAGCTGGTTCTTCTGCGACAGACTCATTAACCGCTAGTTCATCAATTGCTGGCTCATCAAAGCCTGCTAGTAAGCTGTCAATGTCATCTTGCGCATCACTTTGACTATCTGTTTGAGCTGGTTCTTCTGCGACAGACTCATTAACCGCTGGTTCATCAATTGCTGGTTCATCAAAGCCCGCTAGTAAATTGTCGATGTCATCTTGCGCATCGCTTTGACTATCTGTTTGAGCAGGCTCTTCTGCGACAGACTCATTAACCGCTGGTTCTTCAATTGCTGGTTCATCATTTGCTGGTTCATCAAAGCCTGCTAGTAAGCTGTCAATGTCATCTTGTGCATCACTTTGACTATCTATTTGTACTGGCTCTTCTGCGGTGGACTCATTAACCGCGGGCTCTTCAAAGCCTGCGAGTAAGCTATCAATATCATCTTCTGCAGCACTTTCATCTGAGTCACTGTCGGCAGGAACACTGTCAACAGGTAATGGTTCTTCCAATGAAGTCTCAATGACATCATCATTGGTATCGAGCCCTTCAAGAAGGCTATCTAAGTCATCCTCATCCGCTTCAAGCGGCTGCATGTCCTCTTCTTGCTCTTCCATCGCCTCAGCCCAAAGATCATCTAAAGAAGTGCCTTCATCAGATTCTTCCGCTGGTTCTTCTTCGGTGATATACATATCAGCATCAGATTCACCATCGAGAGTGAGCTCTCCTGTATCTTGGTTATCTAGATCTAATAAGTCTTCAATGTTTTCTGGCGATTTCTCATCTTCATCTAAGTGAACCGCTAAATTATCAATATCATCGACTTCTGATACGGTCTCTTCACCAGCTTGATCAATCACAGGCTCTGTTTGAGCTGCAGACTCAGGTTCTGTTTTATTTTTACGACGCATGAGCCAGAAGATAGCGAGGAAAATAATAATCAGTGGTAATGCTGCAACAATTGCTAGCAAAATCATATTATCTGACAATGAGCGCCAAAAATCTGTTGGCTCTTCAATAACCTGAGGCTGATTATTTTTTTCAACTAATGCCTGATGTTCTGTATCTAATGCTTGATACTTCTCGGTAAGTAATTGCAAATCCTCTTGCATTGCAGATAACTGCAAAGAGAGTTCTTGGATTTTTGCTTTCAATGCATTGTTATCTGCATCTTTGACTAATAATGTATCCTCAGCGCGAGCCAGTTCATCAGTCAGTGACAATGCTTTGGTTTGCGCGTCTTCTAATTTCGCTGTTAGCTCGTCAATTTCAGGCTGCGCTAATAAAGCCGCTTGCTGAGCCAATTCTTCAGCAGTCGGTTGCTTGGCAACAATTTGTAATGGTTTTTTACCCGTCGCAGGCACTGATGTTTCAACGGCAGTAGTATTGTTCGTTGCAGGTTTAGCCGGATTAGCGTTGGGTAATCTCTTGTCATTATTTTCGGCGCGTAACTTAGCATCTGCAGCACTGATCTGTGCCATCACATCAGCCGATGGCACGAGTAAGGTCATGCCACGTTCAAGTGAGTTGTAATTATTACTACTGAACGCATGAGGGTTAGCATCAAATAATGCCGCCATCACTTGATAAACAGAGACGTTCTGGTTTGGCCTAACTTTTTGGGCAATACTCCAAAACGTATCCGAAGAAGTCGTTGGCCCATATTGACGGGTTGGAGCGTTGACAACTTCTCCATTGGGGCCGGTAATTTTGAGCGTTTCTGCGTGGGCAGGCTCGATAATTTGAGATGCGGAAACAGCGGCCAATGCACAGGCCATCATGCCAACAAAATAAGAGGTTCGAAAAATCATCAATCTTTCCCTTTGAGCGCGATCGGGTTGTCTTCATGACAACTGGCTTTAGGTAATTGTTTTTATTAATTACGACTATAAACCAGAATTAGTCACCCTGCTACTGCTGACAGCGGTAAAACGAAAAAAGCCTGCAGGCTGCAGGCTTTTTAGTCTAAATAACTCTATTCATAGTAGATTAATAATAATCTCTGATCAGAACTTCAGCTATTTGAACACTGTTTAAAGCAGCACCTTTACGGATGTTATCGGCCGTAACCCATAAATTTATACCGTAATCGTGAGAAATATCTTTTCTTACTCGGCCAACAAATACAGGGTCGGTACCTGCTGAGTCAGTTACTACAGTAGGATAGTCTTCATCATTCTCGAAAAGCACCACACCTTCAGCGTCACGTAAAACCGCTTTAATCTGTTCAGCTTCAACAGGTTGACGAGTTTCTAAGTGGACTGCTTCTGAGTGACCATAGAACACAGGAACACGAACAGCAGTTGGATTAACAACGATATCGTGGTCACCAAAAATCTTTTGAGTTTCCCACACCATTTTCATTTCTTCTTTGGTGTAGCCGTTTTCCATAAACACATCGATTTGTGGTAACACATTGAAAGCGATTTGCTTTGGATAAACTTTATTTTCAGCAGGTAAGCCTTGTAACAATTTAGCGCATTGCCCTGCTAATTCATCAATAGCTTGTTTACCTGAGCCAGACACTGATTGGTAAGTTGCCACGTTAATACGTGAGATACCAAATGCATCATAAATAGGTTTTAATGCCACTAACATTTGAATGGTTGAGCAATTAGGGTTTGCGATAATGTTTCGATTACGGAAGTCAGCAATCGCTTGTGGATTAACTTCTGGCACAACTAACGGTACGTCAATGTCGTAGCGGAAATGTGAAGTATTGTCGATGACCACACAACCATGCTCCGCTGCTATTGGCGCCCATTTAGCTGAAACGTCACCACCAGCTGAGAAGAAACCAATTTGTGCTTGGCTCCAATCAAACGTGTCCACATCAAGAATTTCTACTTGTTTACCATTAAAGCTTACGGTTTCGCCAGCACTGCGGCTACTCGCTAATGGGTATAAGTTTGCGACTGGGAATTTTCGCTCTTCAAGGATCTCAATCATAGTTTGACCCACTGCGCCCGACGCACCTAAAACAACAACATTAAATTCCTGTGACATAATTAACGCTCGACTCCTGAAAAACCTAATTTAAACATCCAATCTACCTCACAATGACCCGTGTTGACTAGCGACAATGCACTAAATTCACGTCGATGAGTGTGATTTTTTCTCATATGGTCAAACCCATGGTTATTAAGGAAGCTATTTCTAAACAAATAGTCGTCATCAGCGAGGTTGTAGACCAATCTTGCTAGCGTGAGTAATTGAGTTTCAGATACCTTGTCAGTGATGTGTAACTGACTAATGTTAAATTTAGGCAGTAAGTTCAACAGCGATTTTTGGTGTTCAAGACCAAAGATTTCACACAGTTTTTCGAACAACATATAAGTGCCGCGAGCTTTACCTTCTAAGCTGTATCCTGCGATATGTGGCGTCGCAAACTCAACAAGTGGCACTAATTCTGGCATAGGGTTAGGCTCGCCTTCCCACACATCGAGTACCAGTTTGAGATCATCCCGTTGTTGTTTCACCTTAATCAAAGCGCGATTGTCAATAACCTCACCACGGCAACAATTCAATAACCAAGCATGCGGTTTTAATTGATTCAATTTAGCTTCGTCAAACAAGTACCAAGTTTTGTGCGGTCCAGTTTTAGTGATAGGAACATGTAAGCTTATTATGTCAGCTTGCTCAATAATGGTGTCTAACGACACAAACTGACGGGAATTTTTGTCGCTGATATTAGTCGCGCTGCGGTTCGCTAACTGCTGTTCCTCAAGTAATGGATCGCACAATAAGACCTTCATACCATAAGCATTAAGACAATGCTCAAGTGCGCTACCTGTGTTACCCGCGCCAACAATTCCTACCACTTTGTCTTTTAAAGGCTGTTTGAATCGTTTAGCTAATTCCAGCATAGCAATAAAGGCAAACTCCCCCACAGCTGCTGCGTTACAGCCAGGTGCATTAGTAAAAGGGATATTACGTTGTTCTAGTAAGGCTAAATCAATATGATCAGTACCGATGGTGGCACTACCAACAAATTTAAGTTTATTGGCTTGTGATAACAACTCTGCATTCACTTTAGTGACAGAACGGACTAGAAGAACATCAACATCAATAAGCTGCTCTGGCGTTAACTGGCGACCATTTACACGGGTAATCTCTCCGATTTCACCAAATAACGCTTCGACATACGGCATATTCTCGTCTGCAACTATGTTCATTCTAATGTTTGACCTTATTTATGTGAGTTATCCGATCATTCTATCAACTAATGACACTCAGCAGTTATCTACAAAAAGAAATAAAGTGTTCTTAATTGGTAATTTGACTGACTGTCAAAGTGGGTTAATCGCAATAAAAAAGCCTTTAGCATTCAGCTAAAGGCTTTATCGATATCAAAACACTAACCTACGCCAGCGATGAGATAATATATTACTTCATTTTACGCATAACTAATGTGGCATTAGTTCCGCCAAAGCCAAAACTGTTACTCATTACAGTCGTCAGTTCTGCATCACGATATTCTGTAACCAATGGGATGCCAGCCGCTTTTTCATCTGGAGTATCAATATTAATGCTAGGTGCAATAAAGCTGTTTTCCATCATTAATAAGCTGTAGATGGCTTCATGAACACCTGCAGCACCCAAGGCATGACCAGTCATAGACTTAGTCGACGCTACTGGTGGAATATTGTCTTGGAAAACTTCATGAATCGCTTCAAGTTCACGAACATCACCAACAGGAGTCGATGTGCCATGAGTGTTGACGTAATCAATCGGAGTATCGACATCAGCAAGTGCCATTTGCATACAACGCACAGCGCCTTCACCAGAAGGTGCCACCATATCGTAGCCATCTGACGATGCACCATAACCAATGATTTCAGCATAAATTTTAGCGCCACGAGCTAATGCATGCTCAAGCTCTTCAACAACAACGATTCCGCCGCCACCAGAGATAACAAAACCATCTCGGTCAGCATCATAAGTACGCGATGCTTTTTCTGGGGTTTCGTTATATTTCGTTGATAATGCACCCATTGCATCGAAGCCCATTGTTAGGGTCCAATCCAATTCTTCTGCACCACCAGCAAACACCATATCTTGCTTACCCATTTGGATAAGCTCGGCTGCATGACCAATACAATGCGCAGAAGTTGCACAAGCAGAACTGATTGAATAGTTCATACCTTTAATTTTAAATGGTGTGGCTAAACATGCACTTGCCGTACTCGCCATAATACGAGGAACAATGTAAGGACCAACACGTTTTACGCTTTTTTCACGTAACGTATCTGCCGCTTGAACTTGGTTTTTAGACGAAGCACCACCTGTACCAACAACTAAGCCAACACGATGATGAGAATATTGTTCTTCTGTTAAGTTGGCATCACTGAGCGCTTCTTGCATTGCAATGTATGCATATGCGGCAGCATCACCCATAAAGCGTAACGCTTTACGATCAATGTGGTCCGCTGGGTTTAATTTAATATCTCCCCACACATGACTGCGTAATTTCATTTCTTCGAATTGGTCAGAATGGGTAATACCACTGCGTCCAGCTTTTAGTGAATCTGTCACTTCTTGCTTGTTATTACCGATGCTAGAAACAACACCTAAACCTGTTATTACGACTCTTTTCATTATTTGCTATCCATTTTGTACATGTCAGTACCTAATTTTGCTGCCGCAATGATATCCGCTTTAGACGAATAAAGTGGTCAGCTTTCAATAAACATAGGTAAAATAATCTCAATTGAACCACATTGAGTAATGAGCTTTGACCCAAATAACCACTGACTTCCCTATAGTTACCCGAGATTGTGCAACAATATCGACTAATTTTCCAAGTAGTTACTGTCAAAACCCTAATTATGCAGCAAGCATAAGGCATTATTATGAAACTGTCTTGTCCAACAAGGCAAACTCAACTAAAAGCTGCTTGATTGGGCAAATTGGCTTCGGTAACGCCATGGAAATCATGTTGTTGTGGCAATTATCTCAACAATTAAAACGTCCTGTAAGGCTGAGTGTTTTTGACCCCTATTCAATTAACAGCATTGAGTTGGGTCAATTTTTAGCAATGCCGCAAAATCAAGCAACGATTAATTCACAGCACTTAGCGGAGTTTTCACAGCAGTTACAAACTGCTTGCATTGCCAATATTCAAGGTTGTCAGCGGCTCATATTTGATCATGGTCAATTCATTGTTGATATTTATTTTGGTGATATTGAGCATAACCTTAAAGGTATTCAAAGTGTCGAAGCTGATGCAGTTGAGTATTGGCATTGCCTTCCTCATACGACCTCAACTGAGTATATAGATCACCATATTTCAGAAAAATTGTTTTGGCAGATGGGAAGGTTAAGTAAAGATAATGCATGCTTTTATGCTTATCCGCAGGAAATTGACCGTGTTGAATCTTCAGCGATAACAGTATTAGCGAGTCAATCAGGCTTTATCATCAATGCGCAAAGTGGCAATAGAGATGACATTAGCAATACCAGTGAACGCTCAAGTACGCCAGATTGCGACATTCCTGCTGCTGAAAGAAAAGCATTAAGGTATTCCCATCAGCGCCAGTACGCTTATTGCTTACCCAGTGCAAGCGCTCAACCTACGAATACATCGACTTCAAAAGAGAGTGTGGCCATTATCGGCGGTGGTATTGCAGCGGCTCACCTTGCACTATCGCTCGTAGAAAAAGGCAAAAACGTCACGATTTATTGCAAAGACAGTATGCTTGCTGATGGAGCTTCAGGTAATAAACAAGGCGCTATTTATCCGCTTTTAACGCCTGATAACAACTTAATGAGCCAATACTTTCAGCAGGCTTTTTTATTCAGTCGACGTAGGCTTAAGCAACTTGAAAATGCAGGTTACGCTGTTGAGCACCAGTTTTGTGGCGTGTTACAAACGGGGTTTGATGAGCGTAGCGATGCAAGATTAACTAAAATCATCCAAGGACAAGCTTGGCCAAGTGAAGTTGCAGCCCAAGTGTCACCAAGTGAAGCTAATATGCTCGCTGGTATCACCATAGATAAGCCTGCCTTTTACTACCCTTGGGCTGGTTGGATTTGTCCGCATCAATTCGCTCAATCGGCCGTAGACTATGCGCAAGCTATTGCGAAAAACAGAGGGCTTACAGTCGAGATCAGACTTAATACCCCAATTAGTGAACTAACTCGTCAAGGAACCCTTTGGCAGTTAAACACGACTGAGCAAACCTCAGGCTTACACCCTAAATCCCCCCCTAACTCGAACAAAAACTCTGCGGTACAATCATTTCTTCATTCTGAGGTCGTTGTTGCATCAGGGGCGCAACTCACTGAGTATCAACAAACAAAACAACTACAAGTCACAGGCTTTAGAGGGCAAGTAAGCCATATTCCGTCAAAAGGACAATTAACTAAACTTAATAGCGTTATTTGTGCTCATGGTTATTTAACCCCTGAAAATAATCAGCACCATTGTGTTGGCGCTAGTTATGTAAAATCGCCTGATGACTTACGTTTTTGCCCTACCGAGCAACAAGAAAATGCGCAAAAAATGCATCATAGTTTTCCACAAAGAGACTGGGTGAGTGATATTGATGTATCAGACAACAACGCCAGAGTGGGTGTCAGAATGGTCACAAGAGACCACTGTCCTATGATGGGGCTTGCACCAGATATTGACGCCATATTAAATCAATATAATACCGAGCCTTTGGATCAACATCAGCTCACTGTAGCCAGTCGTGACTTTTGGCGTCATCACTCCGCACCAGTATATAGCGGACTTTATGTTTTAGGTGGGCTCGGCTCAAGAGGACTAAGTTCAGGACCTTTGGCAGCAGAAGCTTTAGCTGCAATGATTTGTCATCAAACCCCACCGATCAGCTATGACATGTTTGCAATGCTAAACCCAAATAGAATGTGGTTAAGAAAACTATTGAAAGGTAAATCTTTGCTTAGCTAAAACCCCGATAAAGGAATAACAATGAATCAGCAAATACATCAAGCGTATCTAGGCGAACTGTATGGCATTGCCTTTTTTACGTTATTTAAAAATATTGAAGAAGACGCCACGCGTATTGCGTTGTGGGATAAATTAATTGAAGTTGAAAGCATCACTGCGGAGATACTGTTGTCTCACTTATTAAAACAACCTGAAACATATCCCTTTGACGTGGTAACCATGACTGAAAAAGGTCAGCAAGATGCACGCAAGTGGCTACACCTTCCCTGGGAAGAGTTATTAAAAACACTTTATGATTGGGCTAAACCCTACGAGCAAGAATACCGTGACTGGCAAGCCTCTGCGACAGAGCATCAATCAATCATGACTATTATCGCACAACATGAAACAGCCATTTTGAACTGTTTTTCAGCTGAATTACAACAAAAAAATGGCCAAGCATATCTTGACCATTATTTAGAAAACACCCAATTATCTAGCATCAAAAGAGGCTGAAGTTACTTCAACCATTTTTTGACTTTAGTTCGATTATTGTTATCTCGGCTTTCTTTGATCAGTTCATCATCTGCTGTCACTTGAGCACTTTTCGATAAACGATCATAAAGCAACACATTGACTGAGGCCGCAAGGTTCATACAACCAACAGTTGGCACATAAACCACCTCATCCGCAGCATCAATAATTTGCTGCGGTATGGTGCCATCCTCAGGACCAAAAATATAAAAGGCATTTTGAGGATGTTCAAATAAAGGCAATGGCGTTGCGCCAACAACAAGATCAACACAGACCAACTTACTGTCTTCAGGTACTTGTTCCAGCAATGATTCAACGCGAGTTAATGGAATGGTTTTAGCTGCATTTTTAGTATCAACGTCATACTGAGCCTCACCTGAACGGGCCGCTAATTCATATCTATTTCCGGTATAGAAAACTGAATTAGCTTGATAACAACCAGCCGCGCGCATGATGCCACCTACATTTACTGGCGTTTTAGGGTTAACAAGGCCAATCATGGCACTGTGCTTTTGAATAGATTCAGTCATGCCTTTTACTTATTTAAGTTCATGCTTATTGAATTTCACTGATAATTTGACGCAATTGTTGCCAAGCCGATTTTACCAGTTCAAAGTCAGCGGTTTCTAATTCATCATCAGCCAATCCCAAGCAATCTACCATTTTGTCGTCAAGCGCCTCTAAACTTGTAGATTGTTCCTGTTCCAGTTGAGACAAGACGACAGCGATGTGACCTTGTAGGTATCCACAGGCAAATAAGGCATCATCATCGCCATTAGCAACCGTATTTTCAATCCACCCTTCTAATGCTGCATCATACTTCTCTAACATGGTCTAACTCTCCAATAAATCTGGGTTGGCAACTTGGTACATCACGTAATCATGATATCCAGTGGTAATTTTATAATAACCACTTAATGCACTATCTAATTCTGGGTCGCCACTATCCACAATTAATGGCCTTCCATCAAGTGCTTTTAACTTAGTTTTTGTCGCAAGAATAATTATATTGTCTTTTCCTATCCGTTTTATCAGTTCAGGAGACAATTGCTGATTACCCCGTCCTAGAATATGTCCTTGCCCACCAATCAAGGTGATCACTAATTTAGTCGGCTTATTTTGGGTCAGCTCGAGTAATTGGTTTGCAGTAACATCACTGGCAACGATCTGCTGCTCATGAATAACATCAACACCCAATAAGGTGTTATCTAAATTAAGCTCTTCCATAACCGCTGCCACAGTGGAGCCACTGCCGATGATATATAACTCATCTTCCATTTGATTTATAACATCTGCTGCGATATCAGCTAATACAAGCTCATCGACTTCTTTGCCGCCCATTTTTACCGCTTGGATATATCGTGGCTCTGCAGGAACGAGCATTTCACCAAATCGTTTGGCTTTTACCGTTCCTTTTCTGAATGCTTCTTCGTCAATATCCATCACATCAGCGGTCATCAAACTCACTAACTCACCTTGAAGTAGCATGCTCACGACAACCCCAGCAGCGTGAGGGGTAATTGCGTACACTCCGGAATGGATTTTTACACCAGCAGGCACGCCTAAAACAGGTAATGAATCATCAACGACTGAATAGATATCTCTAGCAGTGCCATCGCCACCAGCAAACAGTAACAAGTCGAGTGATTCATCTTGCAACGCTTTTACAGTTTGCTTTGTATCCGTTGCAGAGGTGTTGTTATTACTACTCCTTGGTGATATCTGATGAACACAGTTGACCGAAAAGCCTAATTCAAGCGCTAAAGTTTCACCCATATCACCACTGGCGGTCACAATATCAATTTGTTCGCTAAAGGGCTTTATGACAGTTAATGCTTGCTTCATTCTCAATCCGGCTTTAGCTTCAGCCCCTCTTGAGATCGCCAGCTCTGCCACATTATCAGACCCCTTTAACCCAACACTGCCGCCTAAACCTGCTAAAGGGTTAATAATTAAACCTAACCTAAAACGCTTCACTGCATACAATCCTTTCATTTATATCTAAGCTGGGCGATAAAGCCCTTTCTTTGTCACCCTTTGCCCATCACTTTCTATGGGCTAATACTGTCACTTTTTATAATGGGTTTTGGCTCAGTAATCGCTAACGCTGCAATGAGTGATAATCCTGCACACGCTGCGGCAAAAAACCAAGTATGGGTTGAGCCTGAGCCATCCCCCCAAATAACGCCACTTATCCAAGTGCCAATTGCACCACCTAAACCAAAACTCAAACTGGCATATAGCGCTTGGCCTTTACTGCGATGGGCAATGTCAAAATTGCGATGAATAAACTGGATTGAGGCCGCATGGGTTAACCCAAATGTAAAGGCATGCAACGCCTGACTCAATGAGAGTAAAGCAATATTATCCACACCATATGCTAACAAAACCCACCTTAATACCGTTAACAAGATACTGACTAGTAGAAGTAATTTAACCCCAAATCGACCTAATAACCTCGGCGCCAACATGAACATTAAAATTTCAACGACAACACCTAAAGCAACAAATAAACCGGCAACGCCCTCTGAATAACCAGCCTGTTTTAAATACAACACAAAAAAGCCATAAAATGGCCCGACACTCATTTGAAGTAAAATGGCTGAAATAAGAAACCAAACAACTGCAGAAGATAATTTAAGCGGCGGTCTTGGTGCTGAACTTGACAGTTTGACGCGATTACTCGGCAGAGCCATGGCACAAATAAACATGCCGATAAATAATACCATTCCAAGCGCTGGCACAATCTCAGCGCCAAATTCACCAATAGCAAATCCCGCGGCAATCACCAAGCATATATAACCGACACTTCCCCAACTTCTAATTGCACCGTAACGATGGGATTCATCGCCTAACGACTCTAATGTAATCACCTCTAGCTGAGCTAAAATTGCATTCCAAAAAAAAGTATAAATCATCAAACTGATGGCAAGGTAAGTCAAACTGCCATCAAAGAAAAAACTGACATAAGTGATAGCAGCTGCCGCTGAACCGAACTTGACTAGCTCTGAACGCATTCCAGTTCGGTCAGCAACCATTGCCCAAACATTAGGTGCAACAATCCGAGTTCCCATCAATATCGCCATAAGAAAGCCGATTTCTTGCGCGTTAAAGCCACGGTTATCAAAAAAGACACCGAGATATGGAACCATTAAACCGAGAATTGAAAAAAAGAAAAAGTAACAAGCGCTGAGCCAACGGGCGTTGGGCTCAGCAGATACAGCGTTGGGCATTTATTTCATACCAATAACAGGAGTTTGTGAAACAACATCTTGGTTTTGAGCGCGATGACGAAGTAAATGATCCATTAACACAATTGCTAACATGGCTTCAGCAATAGGCACAGCGCGAATACCGACGCATGGGTCATGACGACCTTTGGTAACAACATCAGCAGTTGTGCCTTGTGCAGTCATGCTTTGTCCCGGCACTGAAATACTTGAAGTCGGTTTAAGAGCAATGTGCGCAACTATCGGCTGACCTGAAGAAATACCGCCTAATACTCCACCAGCATGATTTGATTCAAACCCTGCAGGTGACATTAAATCACGTCCTTCAGACCCTTTTTGGGTTACCACACCAAAACCATCACCAATCTCAACGCCTTTAACTGCATTAATCCCCATTAGAGCATGAGCTATATCGGCATCCAGTCTATCGAATACTGGCTCACCTAAACCTACTGGTACACCTGTCGCTGCAACAGTGATTTTAGCGCCAACAGAGTCACCTGACTTTTTCAAATCACGCATGTACTCATCAAGTTGCTCTAATTTTGATGCATCAGGGAAAAAGAATGCGTTTTGTTCTACTTCGTTAAGATCAACCGATTCTGCACTGATTGGGCCCAGTTGCGACATGTAACCGTTAATCTCAATGCCATGAACCTGCTTAAGGTATTTTTTCGCAACCGCACCAGCAGCAACCCGCATGGCTGTTTCACGGGCTGAAGAGCGCCCACCACCACGGTAATCACGTAAACCATACTTTTGTTGGTAGGTATAATCTGCGTGACCTGGGCGGAACAGATCTTTAATGTTTGAATAATCTTGACTACGTTGATCGGTATTTTCAATCAATAAACCAATGGATGTCCCCGTGGTTTTGTCTTCAAATACCCCAGACAAAATACGCACCTCATCAGGTTCACGTCTTGCGGTTGTATAACGAGAGGTACCAGGGCGACGACGGTCTAGATCGCGTTGCATGTCTTCAACAGTTAATTCAAGACCTGGTGGGCAACCATCAATAATACAACCTAATGCAACACCATGACTTTCACCAAAAGTCGTTACGACAAAATTCTGACCTATGCTATTTCCTGACATGCTATCTGCTTACCTCAACGTAATTCATTTAATCGTTATTATTCACTATCTTTATAGATGGCGAAAAGTGATTCATTTTCAACTAGCTGGTCGTAGGTGAGAACAAATACGCCATCGCCGCCAAATTCAAATTCAACCCAAGTGAAAGGAACATCAGGGAATTGCTCAATTAAATGGACCATTGAGTTACCCACTTCGACCACTAATAACCCATCTGGAGTCAAATAGTCAGCCGCGTTCGCTAAAATACGCTTAGTTAAATCTAAACCATCACGTCCAGATGCTAAACCAATAGCAGGCTCATGATGGTACTCATCAGGCATATCACCAATGTCTTGTTCATCTACGTATGGTGGATTAGATACGATCAAATCGTATTGTGGCCCTTTAGGAATTGCTGAGAAAATATCTGATTGAATCGGGAATACGCGGTCAAGTACATTTAACGATTCAATATTAATTTGCGCAACTTCTAAGGCATCTTCACTAATATCAAGTGCATCTACCTCAGCATCTTCAAATGCATAAGCACAAGCTATCGCAATACAGCCGCTTCCGGTACATAAATCCATCACACGATTAACAGGTTTATTGTATAACCAAGGACTAAAGCCATTGTTGATCATTTCAGCAATGGGTGAACGAGGCACTAATACTCGTTCATCGACATAGAACTCTAAATCAGCAAAACGCGCTTTATTCGTCAGGTATGGCACAGGTAAGCGCTCACGAACACGACGAATAATTAATTCAACGATTTTGTGTTTTTCGCTACTGGTTAAATTTGAATTTACCACCTGTTGGCCAATCTCTTCAGGAAGGTGTAATGCATGAAAAACCAAAGAAATCGCTTCATCCCACGCGTTATCAGTTCCGTGCCCATAATAAATGTTCGCATCATTAAAACGGCTTACAGCCCAACGCAACATATCGCCAACGGTTCTTAATTCGGTGACAGCTTCATCTACAAAGATTTTATCCAAAACATAACTCCTGAAAAATTGTTCCTGACCATTGTAACTGAAGTCTATTAAGATGACCTAGAATTCAATACAATAGCGCCATGAATAAAGAAAATAATCCCGACTTTGCACTGTTTTCAGAGCAATTTGGCGGTATTAAGCCGTTAAATCAAGACAGACATCATTTTAAACAGTCGGTCAAATCCAAACAACAAGTCGAAGTAAAAGAACAGCAGGTTTATGCTGACAGTTACTTTTCGGATAATTATCAACCAATTTTGCCTGTTGAAGGTCCAATGCGTTGGCTAAACGACAACGTAGATAAAATTGAGCTCAAGCGTTTAAGACGTGGAGATTATCAACCAGATCTGCTACTAGACTTACATGGTATGCGCCAAGCAGAAGCCAAACTTGAACTAGCTGCATTATTGCAAGCTTGTGTCAAACAGCGCGTACTTTGCTGTTGTGTTATGCATGGTTATGGCTCGGGTATTTTAAAACAACAACTACCGATGTGGTTGGCTCAACATCCTAAAGTCAGCGCCTTTCATCAAGCACCGAAAGAATGGGGAGCAGACGCAGCATTATTGGTCTTAGTGGATATTGATGACAATACCAAAGGGTAATCAAACGAATCTGAAAGATTGGCTGTGCAAACATTAGTGACGGCATGTAACAAAATGGCAGCGGTCGCTGCCATTTTTTATGATAACTCAGTTTAAGCACTCATTTGCGCAGGTGTTTGCATTAAATCAAAGTGACCACCATGCTCATTACGCTCAATAGATGCTATCGCTGAAGTCGCAAAAATGGGCGGTTCCATACCAGCAACTAGCTCGCTAACCATATAACCTAAAATAGGCATGTGAGCGATAACTAACACTTTTTTTGCTTGATAATGTTCGGCATAAGCCAAAATCGCATCAACGGCAATTTGCGGGCTACCCGAAGGGGTAATGTCGTCTAGTACTAACCATTTGTTTGGCTCAGGTAAATGTTTTGCCACCTCTTGCCACGTTTGTTGTGCTCGTAGATAAGGGCTAACAATAACTAAGTCCACACTGCTGACTTTTTCCGTTAACCAATTCGCCATTGCGTTAGATTGAGTTCGACCAAGTTGTGATAGCATTCTTTCTCTATCGGACGGTGCATCGAAACCCGCTTCACCATGTCGCATTAAAAATAGCTGCATACTTCTCTCGCTACTCATTATTATTGTGTTTATAGGTTAATTGTAGCCTTAAATAACTCATCCACAAAGAAACAATGAAGGATATTTAATTAGTCTTTAGTCGATATTTTCATTAGTTATTTGCTAAAAAGCCGCAACGAGATCAATATATAGCTAGCCTTCTTATCTGGAGCATCATCTTGACCATAAAACCAGACATTGAATTAAAAACTGTAGACAACATAATAACAAGTCCAAATGACCATCGACACTATCGTCATGTCGTGTTATCGAATGGATTAAAAGTCTTACTTGTAGAAGATAAAACAGCAACCCAAGCTGCTGCTTCGATGACCGTGTCTGTCGGCCACTTTGACGATCCTGTTTCTCGCCCTGGTATGGCACATTTTCTTGAGCACATGTTATTTTTAGGCACTGAAAAGTTTCCTGATTCAGGTGAATACCATCAATTCATCAATCAGCATGGTGGTTCAAACAACGCATGGACTGGCACAGAACAAACAAACTTTTTTTACAGTATCGACGCAGAGCATTTCGAAGAATCTCTTGATAGATTCAGCCAGTTTTTTATTGCACCCAAGTTTGATTTAGAACTAGTCGACAGAGAAAGGCATGCCATAGATTCAGAATACAGTCTTAAATTAAAAGATGACATTAGACGGGTTTATCAAGTTCAAAAAGAGTCTATTAATCCTCAGCATCCATTCAGTAAATTCTCCGTGGGGAATTTACAAACCTTAGCAGGCGATGAAGCAGAAGTGCGTCAAGAGTTACTCGACTTTTACCGTTCTAAATACAGCGCCAACATCATGACCTTATGTTTGGTATCTCCACACTCTCTTGATCAACAAGCACAATATACGCAACATTTTTTTGCCAGCATTGTAAACCGTAACCTTACATCCAATTATCCAGATACCACATATTTAACTGATAATCAGCGACTTACCCATATCAACATTTCCCCGGTAAAAGACCAGAAAAGGCTGAACATCAGTTTTGCGCTACCCTCAATTGAGCAATTTTATAAGCGTAAACCACTCACTTTTATAAGTCATTTACTGGGTAATGAAAGCCCTGGAAGTTTGTTGTCATATTTAAAAGAGCAAGGTTTTGCTAATAACTTGTCTGCTGGAGGTGGCGTCAATGGCTATAACTTCAAAGATTACAGCATTAGTATCCAACTCACTGATAAAGGTTTAGAACAACTCGATACCATTATCGAGTGCACGTTTGAATATATAAAACTAATCACTACTGATGGAATTGAATCATGGCGTTATCAAGAGCGAGCCAGCTTGTTAGCCACAGCATTTAAATATCAAGAACAAATCAAGGCGCTCGATCTGGCCAGTCATTTAAGCATCAATATGCAGCACTATGATATCGAAGACGTCGTATACGGCGATTATCGTATGGATGCAATGCATGCAGACGAGACTCTCGCGCTATTGGCATTGTTATCTCCTGACAACATGAGAACACAATTAGTTTCCAAAGAAGTGAGCACTAACCAGCAAGCACAATGGTACTTTACCCCCTACTCTGTTGAAAAAATTCCAGCAGAAAAAATTGCACAATGGGGAAAAGTAACCCCAAGGAAAGCGCTAACGCTTCCCACTAAAAATCCATTCATAGTCGATAACCCAACATCAAGAGTAGAGCACAGTGAAAGTGATGTACCACTAGTGGTTGCAGAAGATGCAGGATACAGAATTTGGCACCGAAAGGACGATGAATTTAATGTCCCCAAAGGCCATATCTTTTTGTCATTAGATTCTGAAAATGCAAGCCCAACACCTAAACACGCAGCATTAACCAGACTTTATGTTGAAATGGTATTGGACTACATGACTGAGGCCACTTATCAAGCTGAGGTCGCAGGACTAAATTACAATATTTACCCTCACCAAGGAGGGATCACTCTGCACTTAACAGGTTTCACCGGTAACCAAGAAACACTACTAGCATTGGTTATTGAAAAGGCTAGAGAAAGAAACTTCACACAAGATCGGTTTAAGCTAATTAAAAAACAACTACTCAGAAGCTGGACTAACGCCTCACAAGCTAAGCCGATAGCGCAATTATTTACCAGCTTAACGGTCACCTTACAAAAACGTTCCTATGAGCCTGCTCGCATGGCAGAGATGCTTGAGGACGTCACTCTCGATGAGCTTCACAACCATGTCAGCGCGTTTTACGAGAAAATATACGTAGAAGGTCTTGTTTACGGTGACTGGTTAGTTAACGAAGCCCAACAACTCGCTAAACGGTTAAAACAAGTATTGTCACTTGTCACTAAACCCAGCTCGGAATCGAGTAGAGAGCTAATAAATATTGCAGGGCAAGGGACGTTATTACGTGAACTATCGGTTGAACATCAAGACAGTGCCATTATTGTTTATTACCAGTCTAGTGACACTTCAGCTCATAAAGTAGGCTTATTTAGTTTGCTTAACCACACAATGTCGTCTACTTTTTTCCATGAGCTTCGTACAGAAAAGCAACTCGGTTATATGGTCGGAACGGGATATCTGCCACTCAATCGCCATCCAGGGATGATATTCTACATACAATCACCAACCACAGGTCCAAGAAACCTGCTTGAAGCCATTGATGAGTTTATTGCAGACTTTAATTATGCAGTGATGCAGATAACGAAAGAGCAATGGGAAGCGACAAAGCTTGGCTTAATCAATCAAATACTTGAAAAAGATGCCAACTTAAAAAGCCGCAGCCAACGTTATTGGGTCTGCTTGGGCAATCGAGATTACGACTTTAAGCAAAGGGAAAGAGTCGTTGAAGAGATTAAAAAGTTCACCCGAGCAGATCTCATCAAGTTTATTGTTACCAATATGCGCAGCAAGCATAGCGATAGATTAGTGATGTTCAATGCTGGAGAACAACATGATCATCTTGACCCCTTGCCTACAGCGACGAAAATTACTGACTTAAAAGGTTTTAAAGCGCAAGCAAATAAATTTGAGTTTTAGAGGGGCGACTGTCGAGCTTAAATTTTATTACAACTTTTACAAAGTATTTAAATCGACAGATAAAACAGCGAAAAAAACCGATTTTTAGCAGTAAAACAGTGATAATTGCGTAAAAGTTAAACGAGCAAGCACTTGCGTAGTATAAAAAAAGTACAACCGTAAAAAATATTTATTTTATTTACACTTACGATTTTTTGACAAAGTATTAACTTTCTGAAAAAGTGGAGTATTACCTTGAATAATTCTCGAATACAAAAGACAAAAGTATACTTTATATGCAATTACTAAGACGGTTGTTAATTTGTACAACTCTTTTAATCCAAAGCTTTTTGGGTTTAGCTTTGGCTGATTCAGGGACAAATTATGACCTTACACTCAGTACAGAAGTATACAATACTGAGGATGGCCTCTCTCAAGTAACAGTTACAAGTATTGCAGAAGATGCAGAAGGCTTTGTCTGGCTAGGGACTGTTAATGGTTTAAACAGGTTTGACGGCACAAATTTCAAACACTTTTTCGCTGAAGATTTGAATTCCAAATTGCCTAGCTCATTCATAAAAAGTCTCTTTATTGATAAGAATAACCGCCTAATAGTAGGTACTGATTCAGGCTTAGCATTGTACCGTGGAGATAAAGAAACATTCGAACCTGTTATTATTGATAACCAACCCATTACCCAATCAATATGGTCAATATCAGCCTTATCAAAAGGATTAGTCGTTGGTCTCGATAATAAGATAATTATACTTAATGAAGATTTAACTCGAGCCATGTGGGACTTCCAAAGTGAAGTTTTACAAGAAGTCAAAAAAGTAATAGAAGTTAATGGATCACTATATATTAGAAACTACAATGGTATCGTTTTTAAACTTGAAGAAGACCAACTTACAACAGTTGCCTTCGAATCTAATGATATTGGTATAATTTCTGATAAATTAATTATTTCCACTCAGGAAGGCCTGTTTAGTATCATTAATAACAAGAAGGAAAAAATTTCTGATGAAATTATGACCTACCTTGAGCCTTCAATATCAGGAAATGAACTAACATCAATTATTGACTCGGATATTGTTAGAATAAACTCTGAAAACGTGATCAAAAAAATTGGATTTATAGAGCAAGATGCAGCTAGAAAACGTCCATATATTAAAGAGACTAAATCTTCAATTTTCATTACTGATGTGAATTTAGGTGTTATTAAAATTGATCGTAATAGAAACTTAATTAAAAGCTCTAAATTCATAACAGACAATATTTGGGCAATAACACAAACTGAAGAAAATATATATTTAGCAACTGATTCTTTTGAAATCAGAGTTTTGGATAAATCACTTCAATATTCCCACTCTATTTCAATTAAAAATGCTTCAGGCCCAAAATCAATCAAGGTTCTCAACAAACATTTATATACTGGTAATATAACTGGTTTAACAATTACTGACCTCGAAACCTTAGAAACTAGCAAGATACTTGAGCGTCATATAAGTAATGTACAACTAAGTGAAGATAAAACTAAACTCTATGCCTCTACAATCAATGGGAAAATATTCGTCATTGAAGGTGATGAGGTTATTGAAACACTTACTACGGGTGAACGTTATCCAATTTTTGATCTCGTTGAGAGAGATAGTGCCCTATGGGTCGCAACTCAAGGTGGCCTATTTAAAATAACTAATGGGAATTCTGAAAAAATTTACTCAGAAAGCATGGTGACAACATTAAAATTTGACGAGAATTACCTTTATTTTGGTACAAGAAATTCATTATTACAGTTAGAAATAATATCAAACCAACTCAAAGAAATTTTCAAACATAATAAATTAGTTTACTCAATAGAGTTATTTAATAACTTTTTAGTTTCATCATCAGCAATGGAACTCAACATTACAAATAAAACAAACTTTAAAAATTTGAAATTGTCATCTAGAAATGGAGCTCAAGGTGACTACAACTCCCTAGCTTCAATTCGTTTGGATGATTACTCTTTATTTGGTGGTGCTAAGGGACTAAGTATTGTTAACCCCAATGAAATCTATAATGAAATACTTATTTCTGGAAGTACAGATGTTGCTTTAATAGATTTTTCATTATTTAACGTTTCTGAAAAAGTTGGCGGGGACATCCTGCAGCAACCGATTAATAAACAAGAAAATATTACTTTAAAATATTCTGACTACCCTTTCACATTTACTTTTGTAACTCCTGGTCAAGACTTAGATGAATTTGAGTTTTTCTATCAAATGCAAGGCCTAAACGATAGCTGGCTTCCATCTCAATATATTAACTCAGCAACTTATACCAACTTATCAGCTGGTGTTTATCAATTTAATGTTTATGCAATTAATAAACTTTCAGGTAAGCAAGGTAAAACGAAGTCTATAACAGTGACTGTTACACCACCGTGGTATTACTCTTTTGAAGCTAAACTAACCTATACACTTCTGTTTTTACTATTTTTATTAGTCGTATCTAAAATTCTTTTACGTCGTCGAGAAATTCAAAAGCAGATAGCTCTCAGTGAAGAACGACTAAAACTGTCTCTGTGGGGAAGCGGCGATGAAATGTGGGATTGGGATATTGAAACGGGCGAAATCTACCGCTCTAACATTTGGGGAACCCTTGAGTTTCCGCAAGATGGTCGACGCTCAGGCAAACCCGGTGAAGAAAGTAATATCCACCCTCTTGATCAACATCGCGTCAAAACTGCGTTAAATGATCACTTCAAAGGGCTTACAGATCACTTCGAAGTCACTTACCGAGTTAAAAGTCGCGAAGATTTATGGATGTGGATCCTTGATAGAGCCAAGATTGTTGAAAGAGACCACAAAGAAAACCCTGTTCGAATGACTGGTACGATTAAAAACATCAATAATTTAAAACAAACCGAAGAACAATTACGTTTATTTGAGCGAGCCATTGAAAACATCTCCGAAGGCATGTTTATTCTTGATGAAAAGTACCGTTTTGTCGAAGTTAACGATGCCTGTTGTGTATTAACAGCACAGCCTCGAGAAGAGTTTATAGGCCAGCTATTTACCTTCGGTCGTTACCCAGAATCATACTCTAATCAAGTGCACGCCTCATTGTCCCAGCAAGGTTGCTGGAGTAATGAATTAGAAGCTGATAGAGGAGACGGTAGTCACTTCTTAATGGAGCTTACCGTTGATGCGATTTATAACGAGCAAGGTGAAACAACTCATTATGTTGGAGTGTTCTCTGATATTACTCGTCGTAAACAACAGGAAGAAGAGCTACGTAAATTAACCAATAGTGACTTACTAACTGGGTTGCCAAATCGTTCAAGCCTGCAAGTTACACTGAATAATTTGGTTAAGAAAGATATCCATCACACGTTAATGGTTTTAGATTTGGATAACTTTAAGCGAATAAACGACTCGTTAGGGCATCAGATCGGTGATGAGTTGTTAGTTGATGTCGCCAAGCGTATTCAAAACAATGTTCCTAAGCACGTTAGTCTTTATCGACTTGGTGGTGATGAATTTGCAATATTAGTTGATCAAAACCCTGATATCGGCTCTTGTGCTGCTATAGCATCAAGAATAATAGATTCATTAAAAGAAGAATTTAAAATTGATAGAGAGTCCTTAGTTGTTGGCCTCAGTATTGGTATTGTGCTGTATCCAGAAGATGAGCAAAATGAGCAAGCACTATTAAGAAAAGCCGATATTGCGATGTACCACGCGAAATCTGGCGGCGGCAATCGTTATCAGTTTTACTCAGAGTCTTTAAACCAAAATGCACTTCGTCAGTTAGAAGTTGAAAATCTCATTCGCGAAGGCTTAAAAGAAGACCTATTTGAGGTTTACTATCAACCCAAGGTCGATTTGAAAAATGATAACCTTGTTGGAATGGAAGCACTGGTTCGCTTAGTTCACCCAGACTTTGGCGTTATCTCTCCCAACGAATTTATTCCGTTAGCAGAAGAAAATGGGTTGATTGTTGAGATTGGTGACTTAGTGCTCAGAAAAGCCTGCTTTGCAGCTCAAAAATGGCGTGAACAAGGCATCTTCACAGGCCGTGTCGCAATTAATCTATCTTCTAGGCAGTTTGCCCTACCAGATCTGCAACAACGCATTTCAACAGTATTACAGCTAACTAAATTACCCGCTTGTCATTTAGAGCTAGAGATCACTGAAAGCACCATTATCAAAAACCCTGAAAATGCTATCAAAGTCATGAATCAACTTTCTAAAATGGGCGTGACCTTGGCACTTGATGATTTTGGTACTGGTTATTCCTCTTTGTCTTATTTAAAACGATTCCCGATCCACTGTCTAAAAATTGACAAGTCATTTGTCGATGATATTAGTAAATCAGATCGTGATCTTAAAATGGTCGACAGTATTATTACCATTGCTCATAACATGGGGCTATCAGTCGTTGGTGAAGGTGTCGAGGACGATGCCCAACTCAATATACTCAAAGCACTCAAGTGTGAAGAGATACAAGGCTACATATTCAGTAAACCTGTTCCAGAAAAAGATTTTACTGAATTACTCAATATCAATTTCGATAAACAGGAATTAAAAACACTACAAAGTTAACATTGGCACAACAAGTGCAACTAGCAGTTCAGACGTCAAATAAAAAACTTTTTTATTAACCCTGAACTGAGAGATTAATACAATGATTAACGGAATTATCATAGCTGCACTTTTAACTTCTACTTCTACTGCCGCTAATATGACAATGGAAGTTTCACAGTCAATTGAGTCAAATAACAATTACATTGTTGGTCTACCTAATATCAAGTTTATTGACTCGCAAGTCGCAGGCCTACCGAATATTAAGTTTGTAGACACACAAGTTGCTGGTTTACCAAACATCAAGTTTGTTGATACCCAAGTTGCTGGTCTACCAAACATCAAGTTTGTTGATACCCAAGTTGCTGG
>NZ_LKTL01000031.1:0-50429 GCF_001401775.1 Shewanella sp. P1-14-1
AGCAACGGCAATGACCTGTCTGCCAACGACACTGAAAACCTTGATGCTGTTGATGCTGAGCTAACAGTAGACTTAGTGATTGATGCATCTAACCAAGGTGACATCACTGGTACATCACAAGATATTCCAGCTGGCGGTACAGTCACTCTGGTTATCACCGATATTGCGGGTACTGCAATTACCATCACTGATGTGGCAGTAAACGCAGATGGCACTTACTCTGTCGATAACGTTGACCTATCAACACTTGTGGATGGCGACATCACAGTGGTGGCAACCGCGACTGACAGCAACGGCAACGACCTGTCTGCCAACGACACTGAAAACCTTGATGTCACTGACGGCTCTATCACTGTCGCCTTAACGGTTAATGATGGAACTGAAACAGCAAATATTTCTGGTAGCACTGTCGATGTAGCCCCAGGAAGCACTGTAACGCTGACTCTCACAGATATCACTGGCGCAGTGCAAGTAGTGACTAGTGTAACCGTTGATAATGACGGTAACTATACAATTTCAGGTGTCGATATCTCTGGTTTAGCAGATGGTGATATCACCGTCGATGCTTCTGCTGAAGATCGTAATGGAAATACTGTTAGTGCAGATGATACTGACGAATTAGATTCGACCGCACCAACATTAGACATCACTGTCGCAGACGCCACTCTTGAGTTTGGTGTTTCTACCCTGGTTACATTTACATTTAGTGAGGCAGTCACTAACTTTAACTTAGTTGATGATGTCGTTGTTTCGGGTGGTACACTTACTAATCTCGTTACAAATGATGGCGGTGAAACTTGGACAGCCACATTCACTCCAACTGATGGCTACAGCGGCCCTGCTAGCATCACAGTGAATGACGATACCTACACAGATTTATCAGGTAACTTAGGTTCCGGTGATAGTGAAAACCTCACCATTGCAGATAACACAGTTGATGCCGTTGATGATGCTGTTGGCACCATATTCACAACGTCAGCAGACTCAGACAATAACTGGGTAAGCCCAGTAAATGCAGATGGAGAAGCTGACTTTACTATCAGCGCAAGAAATGCTGATGGCAGCGTTGGCGCAATCTCAGTCAATGCCGATAATAACCACATAGGCGTAGCTGGCTCGCCACGATCTGCTGGTCAAATTTCAGGACAAATTGAATATGACTCTGAAACAGGCACATCTGAAGCCATAATCATTGATTTCAATGGTCTTGTTAATCAAGCAGAATTTAGCGTTTCACGTATGTTCGCTGATGAAAATAGTGGTGAACAAGGTACATGGTACGCTTACTATAATGGCCAATTAGTGGCTTCTGAAACTTTCACAACCTCAACCGGTACAACAGGTAGTTTTACCATCAATACCGGTAACCTAGTATTTGACCAATTAGTCTTTGAAGCAGCGCCAACAATTAGCGAAGCCAACGGCGGCGCAGCACTCGCAGACTCATCTGATTACTATTTAGATTCTGTTACCGTTACAGGCCCTGCATTAGTCGATGCGTACGTTGTGCAAGAAGATTCAACCTTGGTCATTAGCGATGTTTCTGAAGGGTTATTTGCTAATGATAGTGATGCGCAAAACCATGACTTTGACATCAGTCATGTCAACGGTAACGCATACGTCTACGGGCAAGAGATTACGCTTACTAGCGGTGCTAAACTCATTATTAATGCTGACGGGACATACACCTATGATGTTAATGGTGCATTCGACAGTCTAACTGCAGGTGAATTAGATACTGATACATTTACATATACGCTAACTGATGAATATGGCGCTGTCGACACCGCCACAGTTACCATCAACATTGTTGGTGTTAACTTAGTGCCAGAAACAGTTGCAGATCAATTAGCAGTACTTGAAGGTGAATCGCTATTATTTAGTGCATCAGATCTACTCATCAATGACACAGATCCTGAAGGTGACAGCTTATCAGTAACTCGATTTGCTCCTAGCAACTCTGACGTCGATAGTATTGATGCGACACAAGCAGGACAAAGCTTCACTACCACACTGGGTGGCACCATCACAATTAATAGCGATGGAAGCTATACGTATGAAGCACCACAAAACCTCGACCATACAAGTAGCGATACACTGGTTGATAGTTTCTATTACCAAGCTACCGATGGAACTGGTGCCTCTTCTTGGACCCAAGTATCAATTGATGTAAATGATACAGCTCCTGTAGCTGAAGATGATACAGACCATGTTGGCTTTGGTGGTTTAGCATTTGGTGATGTCATCACGGCAGCAGGAACCGATGGCTCCGGTATTGATAACCTTGGCGCTGATAGTGCACAGATAACAAGTGTGACGTTTGGTGACGTGACTTATAGCGGTTTTGATGCTGATGGAAACCTGACTATCACCACAGATAAAGGTGTACTCACCATCAACCAAGATGGTAGTTATCAATACCAGTCAACCCAAACTGATACGATTATTGATAGCTTATCATTCAATGACTTGGTCAATAATAATGGGGTTTCATTATATGGCTTTGGTAGTGGGGCATCGTTTAACTTTAATAGCTTAGGAGTGCCTGGTAATAATGTCGGAGATAATGGCTCTAGAATTGGAGTCGGCAACTCTACCATTAGCAATGGTGAACAACTTGTCATTGACCTTGGCTCTGAAGCTCCTTTCAATGCGTTAGACATTAGCTTAACCAATGTCGGTAACTCTGAAAGCGTCATTTGGACCGTTTATGATGCAGATGGCAATCTAGTAGAGACAGGTACAACGAATAGTAATAGCCTTAATATCTCTACCAGCTCGCCGTTCCAATATCTGGTACTTTCAGCAAATTCAGGTACAACATATGGCCTTAATGCAATCACAGCTTCTTCCATTGGTGATGGTGTAATTTCTAGTGAGGAGTTTACTTACCAGCTCACAGATATTGATGGTGATTCAAGTACAGCGATATTAACTGTAAACCAAGATTCAACCCCACTTGCTGAAAATAATGCCGCTATTGTATCCGAAGCAGGTTTGGCAGGTGGTACTGAAGAAGGAACCAATTCGCACATTGCAACCGGAAACTTACTTGATAATGACTCTGGTGTTAGTAGTAGCACTGTTATAACAAGTATTGAAGGTGTCGTACCTGTCAATGGCATTATCTCAATAACGACAGCTGATGGTGTATTAACCGTTTACACCGATGATAGCAACGGCTTTAGAGCAGGTGACTATCAGTATGAATTAACGTCTACAAATACAACCAGTAACGATGTTTTAGAGAACTTCAATTACGTCATCGAAAACGGTGTAGGTGACACGAGCAGTGCCACTTTAACGGTATCAATTACTGATGATAAGCCGATGGTGAATGATATTGAGCAGAACTTGCAAGCAAGTGCTGCACCTATCACAACAAACTTGACCTTAGTATTAGATGTGTCAGGCAGTATGGACAACAGTGCAGGTAATGGTAAAACTTACCTAGAAACAGCAATTGAATCATTAACAGCACTTATCAATGAGGTCGACTCAACGGGTAATGTGAATGTTCAAATTGTTGCTTACTCAGATTCTGTTAGTAATTCTAGCTGGCTAATTGATGATATCGATAGCGCCATTAATTACTTAAATGCATTACAAGCTGGCGGTGGTACATATTACGATAGCGCCTTGAATGAAGTGATGTCGAATGTTGTCTTACCACCAGCAGACCAAAGCTTTGTTTACTTTATCTCTGACGGTGTGCCTTCAAGTGGACACAATATTGATGGAACTTTACAGAGTAACTGGGAAAGCTACCTTGATACTTATTATGATATTTCATTCGGTATCGGTATTGGCAATGCAGATTTAGATGAAATTTACCCAATTTCTTACCCTCAAACGACTGAAATAACAGAAGAAGAGCATGCGATCAAAGTTAACGATGCTGACGATTTAACGAATACAATTCTTGATTATTTCGAGTCCAATGCCGTTAGTGGCAGTTTAGGTATTCTCGGTACTAGCTCTACGGGTGTATTAGTTGGTGCCGATGGCGGTTATGTTAACCAAATCGTTGTCGATAACACGACTTACTCGATTAATATGGCAGATCCGATCCAAGTTATCACCACTGCGCTTGGCGCGACATTCACCATTGATTTCTCAACTGGTGAATATAGTTACTTTATTGATTCGACAGAAAACATTCTTAATGAGCAAGAAAATATCGAAGTCACAATTATCGATAACGATGGTGACTCAGATACATTGAACCTAGCTATCAATATCGATTACTACGCTTCACTCGATGCCAATGTAAATAATGTCATTACTAACCAAGCTCAAGGCAGTAATATCACGATTGCAACTGAGTATTTAACCCATGGAGATGCAACGCCAAGCGATGCTCAGGTAACAAGTGTCAACGGAACCAATGCTTCATTAGCAAACGACGCTGTCACTGTTACTGCCGCAAATGATGAAGATTCTTTTGAATATACTTTAACAGGCAATGGTGCCAGTGACACAGCTGAAGTGTCCATTGATTATCAAAATTCCAATGTCCTCACAGGTACAGCAGAAAACGATATTATCATTGCGACGTCAACTGCTGTTAATCCGGCATCTTCTTTGATTAAAGCAACAGTGAAATCAGGAGATACCTATAATGCTTCCAACCAGTTCGGTTTTGAAGCAGCATTGCTCGCTGCAGGAATATCTATCACCCAAATAGAAATTAATCTCAGAGGTGGAGGAGATACCAATGCGATAGTAGACGTCAGTCAGTCTAATTTAGTAAAAGGAACTGACTCCGTTGGCATTAATGACAGTGATTCAAATATCTTTGCCAATATGACGCAAGATAGCGGCACACTGACCGCAGTATTTACGGCAGGAGACTTCACGAACGGAGATGAATTCTGGTTTGCGTTTGATACCGATAATTTAGGTAGTGACACTGGCGCAAGTTTAGTTGGTGCGACATTCACGATTACCTTAAGTGACGGAACCATCCAAACTGGTACGTATATTTCCGATGGAAACTCAGGAGCAACAGGCAGCTTGTACTTTGCTGACGCGATTCTTGAGGGCGGAGCCGGTGATGATGTACTCATTGGCGGTGAAGGTAACGATATGCTTATCGGTGGTTTAGGTGATGATTTGCTTATCGGTGGCTTAGGTGATGATGTCTTAAGTGGCGGTGAAGGAAGTAACACCTTCGCATGGAATGCCAATGACACCGGCAGTGACACAATCACTGACTTCGACACAAGTAAAGATAGCTTAGATTTACGCGATTTATTGGTGAATGAAGATCTATCTAACTTAGAAGACATGCTGAGCTTCAGTTACGACGGTAACAATACCACTATTGATGTCGACGTTAATCTAGATGGCACTGCTGATCAAAAAATCGTGCTAAACGGTGTCGATTTAACTGACATCTACGGTAGTTCAGCTAATGGCGAAATCATTAACGGACTGCTAGATGACGGCGCTTTAATCGTCGATACATCAGATAACGCACCCGCACAAAATGCTGCAGCAATCGATCCATTGGAAAATAACCTGGATGGTAATATTATTCCTTAAATACAACAATTTGTTGACGCTACGTAGTAATATGTTAGCGTCTGCACATTGTGCTTAACAAAACTATAATTACAAAGGATAAGTAATAAGTGCCAGCAACTGCGTCTGACCAACAAGAACAGTGGACGATTTCGGCTTCACAGCGAACAACTGTCGATCCCCTGCTTGATTGTCTTGTGTTAATGACTGAACATTTTGGTTCGCCTTGCTCAAGTGATTCACTTGCGGCAGGCTTACCATTGACTAGTGCTGTCATTACTCCAGAGTTACTGCCACAAGCCGCTTCTCGTGGCGGTTTATCTGCAAAATTGACCCGTAAAGATTTAAATCAAATCTCGGATATTTTGCTACCTTGTATTTTATTATTGAAAGATAAAAAAGCCTGTATTTTACGAAAAATTGATATTGATGCGGATCAAGTCACTATTCAATTGCCAGAAACAGGCGGACAAGAAACCCTCACAGTAGAAGAACTCGAAACCCTTTATGTGGGTTATTTATTTCTTGTGAAGCAGGAGTTTCGTGGAGATAACAGCTTTGATGTTCATATCCATGACAATAGCACTCACTGGCTAATTCAAAGTATTAAAGACTCTGCTCCCATTTATCGAGACGCATTAATCGCTTCAGTATTAGTCAACCTGTTTGCACTGGTATCCCCTCTATTTATCATGAATGTCTATGATAAAGTGGTACCCAACCTAGCATTTGAGTCTTTATGGGTATTAGCGATTGGGGCAGGAATCGCCTATTTGTTTGATTTAATTCTACGTCAGCTTCGTAGTTACTTGATTGATATAGCTGGTAAAAAAGTCGACATTATTGTGTCTTCAAAGTTATTTGCCAAAGCCATTGGAATCCCACTATCAAAACGCTCTCCCAGTGTCGGCGGTATGGCTCGACAGCTCAGTGAATTCGATAGTATTCGTGAAATTTTAACCTCAGCAACCATTACCACATTGGTTGATTTACCTTTTGCACTCTTGTTCGTGACCATTATATATATTGTGGCGGGAGACCTAGCCGTCATTCCAGTAATAGGCGGTATTATCATTATTGGTTTTACGCTCTTTATTCAGCCCAAACTCAAAGCTGCTATTGAAGAAAGTAACCGTTTCTCAAGCCTCAAACATGGTCATTTAATTGAAAGCCTTACAGCTCTTGAATCAATTAAAGCCAATGGTGCTGAAGGGCTTGTTCAAAAAAGCTGGCAGCAGATGATAGGCCATACTGCTAACTGGCAATTAAAATCAAAAAAACTAACAAACTCAGTCAGTAATGTTGCTAATTTTATTGTACAGCTCACCGTGGTTTGCGTCGTTATATTAGGGGTTTACCGCGTCGCTGATAATGCAATTTCAATGGGTGGCATCATTGCAGCGGTGATGCTTTCAAGCAGAGCGATTTCACCCATGGCACAGTTAGCAGGTCTGATTACGCGAGGCAATCAAACAGCCAGCTCATTGCGACAACTTGATGAAGTAATGAATCAAGAAGAAGAATTTGAAAACAAAGGCCACCTCGTTAGTAAACAGCGCTTACAAGGTAAAATTGACGCGGATAATGTCGCATTTACTTTCCCAGAAGCTGAAAAACCGGTTTTACACCCACTTTCTGTGCACATTAAGCCAGGTGAGAGAATTGCCATCATTGGCCGCAATGGTTCAGGTAAAAGTACCTTAGCAAAACTGCTGGTTGGTCTGTATAAACCAACACAGGGCAGCCTTCGATATGACGGATTAGATTCAGGTCAAATTCACCCAAGTGACTTACGCAGTAACTTTGGCTACTTACCGCAAGATGTCACCTTATTTCATGGTTCAATTAAAGACAATATCTTGTTTGGAACTCGTCAAGTCACCGAACATCAACTGATCCGAGCGGTGCAGCTATCTGGGGTCAGTATGTTTACCAACCTTGAGTCAGAAGGCTTAGATCAACAAGTTGGTGAAGGCGGCTTATCGCTCAGTCGTGGCCAACGACAAACTGTGGCTCTTGCTCGAGCGACACTCAATGACCCGCCAGTATTATTAATGGACGAACCTACTGCTAGCCTAGATGCACGAGCAGAAAAACAATTTATTCGTTCAATGGAACATGTCAGTAAAGACCGCACACTATTACTGATTACCCATAAAATGCATTTATTGCGTTTAGTGGATCGCATTATTGTCTTAGACAAAGGCCATGTAATAGCTGATGGGCCAAAAGACAGCATTTTAGAAAAACTCAATAATGGATTACTTGCAGGAGGTCGTGCCTCATGAGTAATAAATTATCGAATCACGACTTAGAGATGGTTGATGATGTCTATGGCGCCATGATGACAGACTCCCCTCGTGGCCATAGTCTTATCATATGGTCACTGGCAGCCATGACCTTATGTTTCTTTATTTGGTCTTATTTTTCTGAGTTAGATCAAGTGACATCTGGAATGGGAAAAGTAATCCCCTCCTCTCAAATTCAACTTATTGATAGTCTCGATGGCGGTGTACTGCAAGAGATATATGTTCAAGAAGGAATGATCGTCACTAAAGGGCAACCGCTAGTTAAAATTGATGATATTCGTTTTCGTTCAGACTTTGCCCAACAAGAACAAGAAGTGTATAGCTTACAAACCAATGTTATACGCATGCGCACTGAACTTGATAGCATCGTTATTTCTGATATGTCGTCTAACTGGCGAGAACAAGTCAAAATCACCAAACAACCTTTAGTGTTCTCTGATGAAATTATTGAACAAGAACCTGACTTAGTTAAAAACCAGCAAGCAGAATACTCAGGCCGTCTTGACAACCTTACCAATCAACTGGAAATTTTGGTGCGTCAAATACAACAGCGCCAACAAGAAACAGAAGAGCTGACGTCTAAAATCTCTACGCTAACTAAAAGTTACCAGCTTATTTCTCGTGAGCTTGAATTAACGAAACCATTAGCCCAAAAAGGGATTGTACCCGAAGTTGAGTTACTTAAACTCGAACGCACGGTCAACGACATCCAAGGTGAATTAAAAACAATGCGCTTATTGCGCCCTAAGCTAAAGGCATCGATGGATGAGGCAATTTTAAAACGACGTGAAGCTGTATTCGTTTATGCTGCTGATTTACGTGCCAGTTTAAACGAGATGCAAACTAAGCTTTCTCGTATGAACCAAGCCCAAATTGGTGCTTTTGACAAAATTAATAAAGCTGTGATTACTTCGCCGGTAAACGGAACCATTAAAACATTACATATCAATACTCTAGGTGGCGTAGTTCAACCCGGAGAAGAGATTATTGAAATCGTACCTTCAGAAGATCAGCTATTAATCGAAACTAAAATTACACCACAAGATATTGCATTTTTGCACCCAGGCTTACCCGCTGTCGTCAAAGTCACTGCTTATGATTTTACCCGTTACGGCGGCCTTAAAGGCACTGTTGAACATATCAGTGCAGACACCAGTCAAGATGAAGAAGGCAATAGCTTCTATACTATACGTGTCAGAACTGAAGAATCGAATTTAACAAAAAGCGATGGCACAAAGATGCCAATTATTCCCGGCATGCTCACATCAGTGGACGTCATTACCGGGCAAAGAACTATCCTTGAGTACATTTTGAACCCGATATTACGGGCAAAAGAAACAGCACTTAGAGAGAATTAGCCAAAAAACCGGGAGGGTTTTTTACATGAAAATTAACATTAACCAATGCAGTAAATTAAGTATCTTCGCATTGGCAATGTCAGCAATTTTTGCAACGCCTTTGCTTAACGCACAATCGTTAGAGCAGGCTGTTGCACACACTCTGGATACCAATCCTGAGCTTCGTATTGCGTTTAACCGTTTTAAAGCACGCGAAGAACAAGTTAACCAAGCCATTGCTGGGTATATGCCAACTGTAGATTTAACAGGGGCCTATGGATGGGAACAAACTGACAGTCCTTCAACTCGTCGTAAAAGACAGCCAGGAAATGACAATCTGGATGAAGGCGTCATGGAACTTGAACGAGGTGAAGCAGGGTTTAGTATCAAACAAATGCTGTTTGATGGTTTTTATACAAGTAGTGAAGTTGACCGTTTTTCTTTCGAAGCGAGTTCTGAGCAATGGGCGTTATTCGCCGCTGCAGAAGATATCGCACTCGAAGTTAGTAAAGTGTACATGAATTACATTAAAGCTGAGCAACTGTTGGTGCTTTCAGAGAAAAACTTAAATAGCCATAAAGAAATTTATGAGCAAATTAAGGAACGTACTGATTCAGGTTTAGGCTCGATTGCTGATTTATCGCAAATCTCTGGTCGACTGGCTCGTGCAAATGCCAATCTGATGTCAGCTAAAAACAATCTATCTGATGCAAGAGCCCAATATATTCGCATCGTTGAAATTGCACCTGAAAACCTAGTTGTTCCTGTGCCTGATATAGATTTACTCCCTGCTAACATCGCAGAGAGTGTCATCATGGCCCAAGACAACCACCCAATTTTAAAATCGGCAAGTAGTGATATCAAAGCCGCCGATAGTGAGCGCAGTTCAGCACAATCTAATTACTATCCAAAATTCTCATTAGAATTAAACGGTAACTGGAATAATAACCTTGATGGTGAAGATGGTTATGGCACAGGAACCACACTTGACCCTTATGTGAATGGTTACAGTAATGATCTGGTTGGTATGGTTCGAGTGAAGTACAACTTATTCTCTGGCGGTAAAGATCTCGCACGAGAAAAGGAAGCTGCCTACAAAATTAACGAAGCGAAAGAAATTCGCCAACGTGCTCATCGTCAAGTCGTTGAAGGTGTGCACCTTTCATGGAATGCTTATGAAATGTTAGCGCCGCAAAAGCAATATATTCGTGATCATGTTATTGCCTCAAAAGATACTCAAGTTGCTTATGCTCAGCAATTTAACCTAGGGCAACGTAGCTTGTTAGATTTACTTGATACTGAAAACGAACTTTATCAAGCCCGTCAGGACTATCTACAAACAGAATATGATGAAACGATTGCAAAATATCGCTTATTGAATGCAACTGGACAGTTACTAGATTCATTACGTGTTACTCGACCAGATATTTGGCAAGGCGAACGTGACTACGAAGGAGGAGTAAAATAATGAAATACCTCATTTTACTACTCAGCATGACACTAACGGTGGGCTGTTCAATGCGTGATATCGTCACCGCAGACAGCCCAACTGAGCAGCAATTCGATTTAAACGATAACGATAAAGACGGCGTTATTGTGGCACGTGAGCGCTGTTTAGATACCGTCATTGGCGCAGGCATAGATAATTATGGCTGCCCAACAATTAGCGAAATCAACGAACGCCAAGAGTTAGAGATTTTATTTGAAAATGACTCAGATCATATCAACACACGCTTTTACCAACAAATAGAAGAAGTGGCTGACTTGATGAAGTTATACCCAAATACGGTTGTGACTATAGAGGGACATTGCAGTAAAACTGGAACATATGAGCACAATTTAACGCTTTCACAAGCGCGTGCTGATAATGTTGTGAATGTCTTAGTTGATACCTTCAATATCGATAGATCACGTTTAACGGCAATTGGCTACAGCTATGATCAGCCAATTGATTTAAGTGGTACGCCTGAAGCAAATGAAGCAAACAGACGTGTTATTGCTGAAGTTACAGGCGATGATCAAAGAACAGATATGAAGTGGCACATATACACGGTTGATCAATAAGCTTTTAATGTAAGGAACTGATTTTTGCCAAAGCAGGGTTATTCGCAATTACAAAGTGTTACGCGAGCTTGCCGTTACCCATTATTGGCATCTATTTTCATTGTGTCGGGGCTTTACGCAGCAGCTCCGGCAACAATGGATGCACAGAAAACGATCAGCGCCTTATCAGATCAATACGGTGAACGCGCCGGAAAGCGTGCTAAAGCTTGGTTTAAAATCGTCAATGACGCGCAAAACCTTGACGATATAGCCAAGCTTGAAAAAGTGAATAGCTTTTTTAATTTATTTAAATTTGTCGATGATAATAAAGTCTGGGGGGAGTCGAATTATTGGGCCTCCCCTATGGAGTTTATCGGCGTCAATGCAGGCGACTGTGAAGACTTTTCCATCGCCAAATATTTTACGCTCCTTCAGGTTGGTATTGCTGAAGATAAGTTACGCATTACTATGGTTAAAGCAACATCTGTAAACCAATACCATATGGTCTTAGCTTATTATGAAACCCCTGGGGCAATCCCATTGGTGCTAGATAATTTAGATCCAGTGATTAAGCCTGCTACCAAAAGAAATGATTTGCTGCCTGTTTACAGCTTCAATGGTAAGCAATTATGGCTTAATAAAGAGAAAGGACGAGGTGTGCTTGCGGGCTCTTCCTCGCGTCTTGAAAAATGGAATGATTTAAAATTAAGGTTGGGCATAGACCGGTTACGGCAGCCCAAACAAAAAATGGAGTAGTGGCCAAGATGACCCTTTTTCGTCAAATCTATGCGTTACTGTTTGGTTTATTTTTATTGGTTATAACCAGTCTAGGTTATGTTCAATTTACAGAAACCCAAAGCTTTCTCGTTAAGCAAATGGATTCAGATCTCAACAATGCCAGTCACTCTCTTGGTATTATGCTGGTGCCTGCTTTAGAAAGTGGCGATGACGTTGCGGCTGAAACTTTAGTGAATGTCATTTTTGAAGGCGGTTATTATCAGCAAATCAAATTGACTTGGCTGGTTGACGGTAAACAACAAGTTTGGAATAACGCCATTCGTATCGAAGGCGTGCCTCAATGGTTTATCGACTTAGATTTGTTTACGACCATCACTAAAGAAAGTGTTATCACTTCTGGCTGGTTACAACTCGCTAAAATTGAAATTACCGCCCACCCAGGCTTTGGTTACCATGAGCTTTGGCGCATTATTTCTAATACAATTATCATTTTTTCAATTCTATTTTTACTTGCCATCGTTTGCGCACGTTTTGGCTTAAGCTACATTCTCAAGCCATTACACGCACTATCAGAACATGCTAAAAAGGTCGCAAACCGTCAGTTTGGCCCTGATATGCCAGCGCCAAAAACTAAAGAACTACAAGAGTTAGTCGGCGCATTTAATAGTATGTCTGCACAGCTAAAACAAGTCTTTAGCTCATTAGATGAAGAAGTATCAGCCCTACGTAAAAAGAATTTAGTTGACCAAGTTTCTGGCTTACCGAATCGACAATACATGGTCAGTCGAATAAATGGCTGGTTAGGTGAGCCGAGTAGTGGCGCCATATTTTTAGCTAAGTTTGATTGGCTAGAAGAAGTACACAGTAAGTATGGCTATCAAGTTCGTGATGAAACCATCAAGTTATTATCACAAAAACTTGAGCATCATTTAAACGAGGTATCCCCATCCGTCATTGCCCGAATTGCTGCGTATGAATTCGCTTTTCTAGTCACGGATGTAGAACACGATCAACTCACTAAGTACTTACAGACCTTACTAAGAACCTTGAATAAAGAAATTTCTAAAGCAGGCTGTAAGCCTAATGAAGGTTTCGCAATTGGTGTGGCTGAACGTACAGGGCACATGACGGTCAGTGATATTTTGGCTCAGGCTGATAATGCGCTGCAAAAATCATTAAAAGACAACAAGGTATTCCATTGGTTTGAGACCAATGAGCATCAACTATTTAGCCGCGAACAATGGCGAGATAACCTCACTGATGCCATTAAAAACAAAAAATTCCAATTTAGATGGCAGCCCGTTTTACTAACTGAAAACGAAGAAGTCTGTCAGCGTGAGGTATATTGTCAGTTGATGGTTAACGATAAACTTCAACATGCCGGTCAATTTATGCCTTATGTGGAGTTACTGTCTTTAGGTACCTTAATGGATCAATGCCTCATTGAAACCGTGATTGATAACCGCCTGCTTGAGCGAAACTATGAGCCGTTAGCGATTAACCTCACATTCCAGAGTATCAGTGACCCGCATTTCCATTCATGGCTACAAGGTTTACTGCGTAATACCGCATTCCCTGAAAGGATCTGCTTTGAAATCCCTGAGGCCAGTGTGTATAGCGACTTAGATAATTGCGAAAATCTGTGTAACATTATCAGAGATAATGGCGCCAAGTTTGGTATTGACCATTTTGGTCGCCAGTTTGGCTCAATGAGCTACTTACAAAGCCTACGTCCAAGCTATGTAAAACTCGATCAATCTTTTGCCTACATGGAAGATGACCAACATAATACTGAGCTATGTCGCGCCTTAGCAAATGTCGCCAAAGGCTTAGATATCCAAGTTATCGTGACAGGTATACAACAGCAAGAGCAGCTCGAGCGATTTACTTCAATGCGCTTAGATGCATATCAAGGGTTTATTGCTCCGCCTATCGCAATTACCTTTTAAGCTGTTTACTGCTATTAAAGCCACTCACTGAGTGGCTTTTTTATGACTTTAGCCAACATGAGATTTAAGCTGACTGAATATCAGACACAAAAAAGCCACTCAAAGAGTGGCTTTTTTGTTTATTTGGTCGGTGATAGAGGATTCGAACCTCTGACCCTCTGCTCCCAAAGCAGATGCGCTACCGGGCTGCGCTAATCACCGGAAATCGTATTGATATGTTGAGTCTAACAAGGCAAGCCTTAGCTCCACTCTAATAGAGTGAGTGATACGTAATCAATAAACGCTAATCACTAAGTTGTAAATTAATACGGTAGGCCAATTTGAAAGGATCAAAAATAAATCACTAATTGGAATACAAAAATTTGGTCGGTGATAGAGGATTCGAACCTCTGACCCTCTGCTCCCAAAGCAGATGCGCTACCGGGCTGCGCTAATCACCGAGATATTCTATAAATAGAATGTAGATTGAATGGGGTGACTGATGGGGCTCGAACCCACGACAACCGGAATCACAATCCGGGGCTCTACCAACTGAGCTACAATCACCACTGATTTCAATCTTGCTAACAAACGACCTTACCGAATGGTGCGCCCAGAAGGATTCGAACCTTCGGCCTTACCCTCCGGAGGGGTACGCTCTATCCAGCTGAGCTATGGGCGCTCGTCTTGGTTAGCGACGCACATAATAGGGATAAATCACCTTCACGTCCACCTTTGTTTAAAACTTTTTTGTTCGTTTGCTCAAGTTTTGAGTAAATTGTGAGGTTTTTAAGCAATTTTCAAAATAAACGTCTAATACTTAGCTGCTAAAAAGAGATATTTTCATATTTCAGCCTAAAGGACTAACTAATAGTTCCCTTTGTTGCTCAAGCTTCATATACTCAAGTGTGGGTAGTTAGCATAAAAGGATTGAAGGAGTCATATGGAAAAGGGAGCCTTCCCTAATCACTCTAATAATATCGAACATCTACAAAGAAGGGTGTCGAGGCTTAGACGTTTAGCGACAAAATATAAGCGCGCAGAAATCATTCAAAATGCGCTATTAGAAATTTCCAATATTGCTACCCAAGCGATCTCACTTGACGCTTTCTATAAAGGTGTCCACAGTCATCTGCAAAGCTTGATCCATGCCGATAACTTTTTCATTGCCTCTTTCGATAATCAAACTGGCACCATATCCTTACCTTTTTTTGCTGATGAGAAAGATCCCCACCCATCAGAGCTATATCCAGATGAAGAAATATCATCATTATTAGAGCGTGGCATTACAGGTTATGTGCTAAAAACCGGTGAACCACTTTTTTGTAATGAGCGACGTTTTAATGAATTGGTCGAAGAAGGAAAAATTGATGGCTTAGGTTCACCTTGCCTTCAATGGCTCGGCGTTCCCATCAAACACAATAACCATGTCTCAGGAGTATTGGTCGTTCAAAGCTACAGCGACGATATTATCTATGGTGAGCTCGAACTCGAATTAATGGGCTTTATTTGCCACCATATTTCAGGTGTTATGGAGCGACTGCGTCACAATGAAGAGCTTGAAATAGCAATTATTGAACGTACTAAAGAACTCAGCGAAGCGTATGACAAAGTAAAACTTGAAGTTACTGAGCGTGTTAAAGCAGAGAAACTGCAAAAGTCATTATTTCAAATCGCTGATTTATCCGCATCTGATGTGACTCAAGCCGAGTTTTACCCACAAATCCATCAAGTCATCAGCCAATTACTGCCTGCTGACAACTGTTTTATCGCATTAGTACACAAGCCATCACAAACCTTATCTTTTCCTTTTTATGTCTCGCAGATGAACGCCGAAGCGCCTAAACCAAGGGCGTTAAAGGATGGCTTAACAGAGTATATTTTAAAGCACCAGCAACCACTATTGTTAAATCAGCAAGACATTAAAAGGATGATTACTGCGGGTGAGATTTATGGCAGTAATCCCGATTTAAACCACACTCAAACTATGAAGCAATGGATTGGTATTCCGTTATTCATTCACGGGGAAATAGCCGGTGGATTAACGATTTACAGTCTGACCGACAAAAACTCCTTTGCCACTAAAGATTTAGAGCTACTCACCTTTGTCTCGCAGCATATTGCCAATGCAATTGAGCGTAAACTTGCCGCTGAGCAGTTAAAGCGAAGCTATGAGCAACTTGAGGATAAGGTCGAAAAACGCACCAAAGCGATTGCTGAGATCAATGACAACTTACAACGTCAAATCATGCAACGTAAAAAAATCGAAGCTCAATTGGTTTACGATGCTAAACATGACAATTTAACCGGTTTACCTAACCGTAGCTTTTTCATGGAGCGGCTATCACAAGCCATTAAGCATGTTCGACGTCATCAAAACGAGCAGTTTTCCCTGTTATTTATTGATTTAGATGGCTTCAAGCAAATCAATGACACCTTAGGTCACCTTGAAGGTGATCGCTTTTTGATTGAAACATCAACTCGGCTAAAAATGTGTATTCGAGACAATGACACTTTAGCTCGCTTGGGCGGTGATGAATTTGTCATTTTACTCGACTCCATCCACCAGCACCGAGATGCCGAAGATGTATGTGAGCGCATCTTGCAAGCTATTGCAGAGCCATACACATTAGCTCAACAGCAAGTGATTTCTGGTGCCAGTATTGGCGTGGCTTACAGTTCTGTTAACACTTCAGATAACAGTGAGTCAGTATTGCGTAATGCCGATACCGCAATGTATCAAGCAAAGTCAAAAGGCAAAGGCTGTTATGTTGTTTTTGACCAGAAAACCGAATACAGCTTCAATCAACGTATCGCGCTGGAGCAAGACTTTTTACACGCCCTAGAGCGCAATGAAATCATAGTAGAGCTAACGCCCATCGTCACTTTCGATCAAAGCCATATTTTAGCCTATGAGCCAGTTAGCTACTGGCACCATCCTAGCGAAGGGATGATTGATAACCATCAGTTAAAAGCACTTGCCGAGCAAACGCAAAGCATGATGATGTTAGACGATTATATTTTTCAATATATTGATCAACACTACCAAGCTTTAGCAAATGGATTAGGTGACAACATTCACTTTCATATTCCACTATCAAGTCAGCACATTAAACATAAATACGGCCTTCGCAGCTTAAAGAACACCATTAAGCGCAGTCGTATCTGTGCCACAAAGCTATGGGTATTCTTTCATGAGAAGTCATTTGTGCAAGACAGCACTAACCATATCAGTGCCTTTGAGTCTTTAACCGAAATGGGTGTCAATATTGGAATAAATGGTTATGGAACAGGTTATAGTTCACTGAGTAGCTTAAGCTTTTTACCGATTAAAGCGTTAAAACTCGATGCCGATGTTAGCCAACACTTACTCAATGAAAAACAACTGCAACTGGCTAAAGCCTATCAGCTTATCGCTCAAACATTGGGGTTCGATATGTATGCAGAAGGTATAAATACTTCAGAGCAGAAGCAAAGTTTATCAAAACTGGGCTATAGCCAAGGGCAAGGTAACGTTTTTTCTATCGTTAATATTGTCCTAACAGATCTTAATGACGTTAAAGAAGCCGTAAGCTAACCTCGCACTCAACCTTGGCATTACCGTTTACTTTTTAAACATATCTCTTAGGTTAGCAATATTCGCTTTAGCAGATTGCACCTTCTCTTGTTCAGTTTGTTTAGGCTTGCGGTTTTCCCAAATCAAATCGTCTTGAGGTAACTCCATTAAGAAGCGACTCGGCTCACAACGCATAGTCTCACCAAACTGACGACGTTCACGGCACATAGTAAACCACAACTCTTTTTGCGCACGTGTAATTCCTACATAGGCGAGACGACGTTCTTCATCAACATTATCTTCATCAATACTCGATTGATGAGGCAAAATTCGTTCTTCAGTACCTACCATAAAGACATAGGGATATTCCAACCCCTTTGAAGCGTGTAACGTCATCAACTGAACTTGGTCACCGCCTTCATCTTCTTGGTTTCGTTCCATCATGTCTCGCAGCGTAAGACGTGTTACCACCTCAGGTAGCGTCATCGGTTCATCAAGCTCATCACCTTCCAGCATTTCCGTCACCCAACGATAAAGCTCAGAAATATTCTTCATCCGCATTTCTGCAGCTTTGGCGCTGGTACTGGTTTCGTACAAGTAATCTTCGTAATTAATTTTACGAATTAACTGCTTGATCGCATCTACCGGCTCACCACGAGTTGCTATCTCTCCAGTATCGACAATAAATTTTCCGAATTGATACAAGGATGACATCGCCGCTGGCGCTAAATGGTGATTCAGCTCAGCTTGAAAAATCGCTTCAAACATCGAAATATGTTTTTGGTTCGCATAGTTGCCTAAGCGCTCTAAGGTAGCTGGGCCGATTCCACGCTTAGGTAAGTTCACTACACGTAAAAACGCATTATCATCATCTGGATTAACGACCAGACGCAAATATGCCATGATATCTTTAATTTCAGCTCGAGCGAAAAATGATGTGCCACCAGACAATTTATAAGGAATACGGTTGGTCATCAATGCCCGTTCGAGTAAACGAGACTGGTGATTTCCTCGATATAATATGGCGTAATCACCAAATTTAGTTTTGCCGACAAACTTATGACGAACAATTTCAGCAACGACTCGCTCAGCTTCTTGCTCTTCATTCGCGGCAAACAACACACGCAGTGGCTCACCATAAGCAAGTTCACTGAACAGCGTTTTATCGTACACATGGGGGTTGTTAGCAATGAGAATGTTGGCTGCTCTTAAAATCCGCTGGCTTGAGCGGTAATTTTGCTCCAACTTAATCAGTTTAAGTTTAGGGAAATCTTTACCCAGTAAGACTAAGTTCTGCGGTTTTGCTCCCCGCCATGAATAGATGGATTGATCATCATCCCCTACCACGGTAAAGCGAGCACGTTCACCCACTAACAGCTTCACTAGCTCATATTGACTGGTATTTGTGTCTTGGTATTCATCGACTAGCAAGTATTGAATACGGGTTTGCCAGCGTGTTCTGACTTCTTCGTTATGACGCAATAAAAGCGTTGGCAATAAAATCAAATCATCAAAATCAAGCGCATTATAGGCTTTCATATGTTGGGCATAACGTTGATAAAGCTTGGCAAACAATTGTGTTTGCTCATCTCCACCTCGTTTAATTGCCACATCAGGCACGACTAAGTCGCCTTTCCAATTTGAAATCGCACCGGCTAGCGCTTTAATTAAATCTTTGTCTTCTTCAAGTTCATCTTCAGTCAGCTCTTTTAACAGCGCAAAGGTATCTTGATCATCAAATAATGAAAAGCCAGCCTTTAAACCAACCACTTTATGTTCACGCTTAATGATCTCAAGCCCTAATGTATGGAACGTCGAGATCCATAATCCTCTGGCTTCTTTGCGTCCCATGGACTGAGCTACACGCTCTTTCATCTCTCGTGCCGCTTTATTAGTAAAAGTCACCGCAGCAATATTGCGTGCTTTATAGCCGCACTTTTCAACTAAGTATGCAATTTTGTTAATAATTACCCGAGTTTTACCACTGCCTGCACCCGCTAATACTAAACAAGGTCCAGAAACATAGTGAACGGCATCATTTTGCCCAGGATTTAACTTCATGCTGACGACTTTACCAATAACCAAAATAAACGGAGTGCGATCATACCAGAAAGCCACGATCGACAATCAATAAATTTAAACGTCTACTGCGATCAAAAAGCCAATGACGATCGTATCACTCCACTAAGGTGAACTCACCCATAGGCTTAATCGATAACTTTGGACATGGCCGGTTGCTGAGGTACAATTACCCCATAGACTAGAAACCTAATTTAATATGGAATTGATGATGATTAATCCAAAAAAACTTGAAGAAGTGGCTAAGCAGTTAAGTGAAAACCTTCCTAGCGGCGTTAAACAATTCGCTGGCGAATTTGAAGAGCGCTCTAAGCAGGTGCTTCAAAGCCAACTGATGAAGTTAGACGTGGTTTCTCGAGAAGAATTTGAAGTACAACAGCACGTGTTATTAAAAACTCGTGAAAAGCTCGAAGCACTGCAAGCACAAGTCGACGAATTAGAAAAAAAATTGTCTGCTGACGCTTAATACATAATGATCTAACAAAAATGGCATCCTTTGGGATGCCATTTTTTTAACCTTAATTTATCTCAACTGATTGTATTAAGATTAGTTAAGCACTTCATCTAGCGCTCGTAGACATAAAGCTACGTTTTCGCGTCGAGCCCCAAAACCCATCAAGCCGATACGCCATGCTTTACCAGCTAATGCACCGAGTCCAGCACCAATCTCTAAATTATAAGTATTGAGTAACTGCTGACGCACTGCGGCATCATCCACCCCTTCAGGAATATAAACCGCATTTAATTGCGGTAAACGGCACGTTTCATCCACGACGAAAGTCAGCCCTAACTGCTCAAGTCCATCACGTAATATTTGATGCATATCCTGATGACGTTTCCACGCATTTTCCAAGCCTTCATTAGCCAGTAAACGCAGTGATTCATGTAATGCATATAAGGCATTCACTGGTGCAGTATGATGATAACTGCGTTTAGCGCCGGTTTCTTTATTACCCCAATAACCCATCACTAAGGTTTGATCTAAAAACCAGCTTTGGACAGGGGTCTTGCGACTTTTAATCTTTTCTACTGCTTTGGCTGAAAATGACACTGGAGAAATACCAGGAACACATGATAGACATTTCTGACTGCCCGAATAAATCGCATCAATGCCCCATTCATCCACACGCAGCTCTACCCCACCTAGTGATGTCACAGCGTCAACAATGGAAATACAATCATGTTGTTGAGCCAAGGCACATAGGCTTTTGGCATCTGATAAAGCACCGGTTGAGGTTTCAGCATGAACAAAAGCTAAAAACTTAGCGTCAGGATTTGCGTTTAACGCAGCTTCTACTGCTGAAACAGATACAGGTTCGCCCCATTCATTATCAACAACAACCGCTGTAGCACCTACACGCTCAACATTTTGGCGCATGCGCTCACCGAACACACCATTACGGCAAACAATGACTTTCTCACCCGGCTCGACCAAATTAACAAAACACGTTTCCATTCCCGCACTCCCTGGTGCAGAAACAGCTAAAGTCATTTCATTATTGGTTTGAAAAGCATATTGAATTAAGGATTTCAGCTCATCCATCATCGCAACAAACAATGGATCTAAGTGGCCTATTGTTGGCCTAGCTTGGGCGGCTAACACTTCAGGATACACATCCGAAGGGCCTGGTCCCATAAGGGTACGGCGAGGTGGCATAAAGGCATTTATGCCAGATACAGAATTAGTGGGTACAGATAACATCAAAGTCTCCTTGGCTCGAGGTCAGTTGTAATAGCTCAATGAAACCTACATTTTTTATTTTACTTAACGCCACCGAATATGATTTCGTTTGTGGCTTTCTCGCCTCTTTGGGCAGAAATGACAATAACACAGACTATGTATTGAATCTGTATCCTATTGAAATTTATTAGCTTGAAATCGCTTTTTTATCTAAAAGGCTCCCTAAGTAGGAAGCCTTTATTCGCGATTTAATTTAGTGACCAGAGTTCAAAAACAATTGATAAGCAGGGCTATCAGTTTCCTCTTGGTAAACAAAACCGAGCTCTGTTAAAAAACGAGCAAACGCCGCTTCGTCAGAAGATGGGACTTCAAACCCAGCTAGCACACGCCCAAATGCAGCGCCGTGGTTGCGATAATGGAATAAACTGATATTCCATTGGCTTTGTAAGGTGGTCAAAAACTTCAACAGTGCACCAGGGTGCTCAGGAAACTCAAAGCTAAATAGACGCTCATCTAATGGCTCTGGTGGTCTGCCACCAACCATATAACGCACATGCAGTTTGGCCGTTTCATCTTCTGATAAATCTTGCACCTGAAAGTCTTCCGACTCTAGGTTAGCAATAATCTCATCTAATTCAGCTTGACCTTGGCTTATACGAATGCCGGCAAATACCACCGCACTGTCACGACTGCTAAATCGATAATTAAACTCGGTCATTGCACGTTTATTTAAAATTTGGCAAAAACGTAAAAAGCTCCCTGGTTTCTCAGGCACTTTAACCGCTAAAACCGCCTCTTTTTGCTCGCCTAATTCACAGCGTTCAGACACATAACGTAAGCTATGAAAGTTCACATTCGCACCACTTAAAATGGCGGCTACCCGCTCACCTTTACCAGCTTCTTTAGGGTGTTGTTGCAAGTATTTCTTTAATCCTGCAATAGACAATGCCCCAGCCGGTTCTGAAATTGCACGGGTATCTTCAAAAATATCTTTAACTGCGGCGCAGATTTCATCTGAGGTGACAGTAACCACATCATCAACATAATGTTTTGCGATTCTAAATGGCTCTTCACCGATACGTTTAACTGCAACTCCATCTGCAAATAGTCCAACTTGAGATAGAGACACTGGCTCGCCTGCATCTAACGCCGCTTTTAAGCAAGCGGCATCTTCTGGCTCAACACCAATAATCTTAACTTGTGGCATCACAGCTTTATAATAAGCAGCGATGCCAGCAATCAGTCCACCACCACCGACAGGAACAAACACGGTATCGATATCACGTTGCTGTTGTATCATTTCTTGTGCGACAGTGCCTTGACCTGCAATGACATGTTCATCATCAAATGGGGCAATGTAAGTGCGCATTTCACGCTCAGCAAGTTGCTTTGCATGTTCGTTTGCTTGATCAAACCCTTCACCAAACAACACCACATTGCCACCAAGGCGCTTTACCGCATCAATTTTAATATCAGGCGTTGTGCCAGGCATAACAATCACGGCATCAATACCACGGCTTGCCGCCGACATCGCCACACCTTGCGCATGATTACCAGCTGACGCACAAACCACCCCATTCTTACATTGATCAGGAGTCAGTTGCGCCATACAGTTATACGCGCCACGTAGTTTAAAAGAGTGTACCGGCTGCATGTCTTCACGCTTTAAGTACACCTGACACCCCAATCTGGCTGACAGTTTATTTAAGCTCGATAACGGCGTTACTTTGGCCACATCATAAACTGATGATAACAGCGTTTTTTGCAAATATTCTTGTGCTAAAGACATAGGCCTCATTCCATCAGTTTTAGGTTAACGCTCATGTTTACACTAGCCTTCTAGCTTACTGCGATCTCTTACCGCACCTTTATCAGCACTGGTTGCCAATAATGCATAAGCTTTGAGTGCTAATGACACATAACGCTCGCGAGCTAGTGGTTTCCAGGCTTGTAGCCCTTTGGCTTCCATCGCTGCTTTACGCTGCGCTAATACATCATCAGAAACCGCGAGTTTGATCGAGCGTGAAGGAATATCAATTTCTATTTGGTCGCCATTCTCAACCAAGGCAATGGTGCCACCCGCAGCTGCTTCAGGAGAAATATGACCAATAGACAATCCTGACGTCCCACCAGAGAATCGGCCATCAGTAATCAATGCACAGGCTTTACCTAAACCTCGAGATTTAAGGTATGTGGTTGGATACAGCATTTCTTGCATGCCTGGGCCACCTTTAGGACCTTCATAGCGGATAACAACCACATCACCAGCAACCACTTCGCCACCTAAAATGCCGTCAACAGCATCATCTTGGCTTTCATAAATACGTGCCGTCCCGACAAAAGTCAGGTTTTCTTCATCCACACCGGCCGTTTTAACAATACAGCCATTCTCAGCAACGTTGCCTGACAACACCGCTAAACCGCCTTCTTGGCTAAAGGCATTTTCACGAGTACGAATACACCCTTCTTGACGGTCATCATCCACACTATCCCAATAACAGTCTTGGCTAAATGCAGTTTGTGTTGGAATGCCTGCTGGACCTGCACTATAAAAGCGGCGAATCGTTTCATCTTGAGTTTGGGCAATATCATACTTTGCTAGAACAGACTTTAAATCGCCGCCATTATCAGCAGCAACATGCGGCACATCCGTATGCAGTAAGCCAGCTCTATCTAGCTCACCTAGAATGCCCATAACACCACCCGCACGATGCACATCTTCCATATGATATTTAGGTGTTGAAGGCGCAACCTTACATAAATGAGGCACAAGGCGTGACATTCTATCGATGTCAGCCATCGTAAAGTCCACCTCACCTTCTTGAGCCGCTGCAATCAAATGTAAAACGGTATTAGATGAACCGCCCATCGCAATATCGAGTGCCATAGCATTTTCAAATGATTTAAAAGACGCAATATTACGAGGTAATACGCTGTCATCATCGTCACGGTAATAGCGTGTCGCAAGATCCATGATACGGCGACCCGCTTCTAAAAATAAATTACGACGAGCTGCATGCGTTGCTAAAAGAGAACCATTACCTGGTAAAGATAAGCCGAGGGCTTCGGTTAAACAATTCATCGAGTTAGCAGTAAACATGCCTGAACATGAACCACATGTAGGACAAGCACTACGCTCAATTTGCTTACTGTCTTCATCACTGACATTGGTATCAGCACCTGCAACCATAGCATCAACTAAATCAAGCTTGATGATTTGATCTGAAAGCTTAGTTTTACCCGCTTCCATCGGGCCACCTGATACAAATATCACCGGGATATTCAATCTTAATGCCGCCATCAACATACCAGGAGTGATTTTGTCACAGTTAGAAATACACACTAAGGCATCGGCGCAATGGGCATTCACCATGTATTCAACACTGTCGGCAATTAGTTCACGAGACGGTAAGCTGTAAAGCATGCCACCGTGACCCATTGCGATACCATCATCAACTGCGATGGTATTGAATTCTTTAGCAATACCACCAGCCTCTTCTATCGCGCCAGCAACTAACTGCCCCATGTCTTTTAAATGCACATGACCTGGAACAAATTGGGTAAATGAATTAGAGATCGCAATAATCGGCTTACCGAAGTCTTTTTCTTTTACACCCGTCGCTCGCCAAAGTGCACGTGCGCCAGCCATGTTACGACCTTCGGTACTGGTTGCTGAACGTAGTTTAGGCATTGTCTTTTCCTTCCTGTGTCGCTTTACTGGGATGAAGCCATCAGTAAAACCTTAAAAATATTCATTATGAGTTATTGTTGTGTATATCAGTCTTATATTGACTGATTAACGATGCTTAAATCGCTTAGTCTGATGCGACTAACGGCTCTAACCAGCCCCATTTATCTTCAGTTTCTCCGTTAAATAAACCAAAGAAAGACTGTTGAACTTGCTGGGTAACGGCACCACGCTTTCCTGAGCCAACTTCAATTCTATCGACACTTCTGACTGGAACAATTTCAGCCGCTGTTCCTGTCATGAAAATTTCATCTGCTACGTATAAAAACTCTCGTGCCATGGCTTCTTCAATAACCTCGTAGCCTAAGTCTCTTGCCAACACCATGATGGTGTCGCGGGTAATGCCTTTCAAAATAGCAGCGGTAGCCGGCGGGGTATAAATTTTATTATTTTTAACAACAAAAAGATTAGCCCCTGCACCTTCACTCACTAAGCCATTGGTATCAAGTGCAATACCTTCATCAAAGCCATTACGTTTAGCTTCTGTCGAAATTTGTAATGATGATAGGTAATTACCACCAGCTTTAGCGCCAGTCGGAATCGTATTTGGTGCTAAACGTTGCCATGAAGTAACGGCTACATCAACGCCAGCATCCATACTATCAGCTCCTAGGTACGCTCCCCACTCAAATGCTGCTACCACTAATTCACATTGTGCATCGCTAGGCGGTGTTATCCCCATTCCGACATTTCCCATAAAGATAAGCGGACGAATGTAGGCACTTTGCAGATTATTCTTAAGAACTGAGTCACTGCACGCTTGCATGACTTGCTCAAAATCATATGGCACATTCATGCGATAAATTTTGGCTGAATCAAATAAACGCTGTACATGATCGGTTAACCGGAATCCTGCTGGACCAAGGTGCGTATCGTAAATACGAATGCCTTCAAAGACAGACGTGCCGTAATGCATTGCGTGTGTCATCACGTGTACCGTAGCATTTTGCCAAGGCATGATTTCACCATTAAACCATATCAGTTCTGATTGAGTCGCAGCCATTTTCTTTCCCTTCTATCGAATATTGATGAAATGCATTAAGCAGTTGCGCAAGTAGAAGCCGTTTGAGGCTTAGATGGCATAACCACTTGGCAATTAATCACATCAAATAATTTACCTAATTGATGCGTTAATAATTCAATGACTCTGTCACTATTAACGGTAAAGTTAACCTTAAACTCACCCGATTCTGTGACTGTCATGCTCAGTTCACTGATTGTAAAACCACGATGACGAGTTACTCGTAATACTCGTTCTAACACTTCAGGTTGCGGCGATAGCAACAGCTCTATTGAATGCATCATGTTTGCTTCTCCATTTGGTCCATCATGTCACTATTGCACGCTCCTGGCGGCACTAAAGGCCAGACGTTAAATGCATCATCAATGGCTACGTGCAGCATAAAAGGTCCAGGTGCAGCAAGCATTTCATCGAGTGCAGCTTCTACTTCTTCTGCACGATGTATGGTGCGGCCCGGAATATCAAATGCCGATGCCATTAACACAAAATCAGGATTGTCAGATAAATCGGTTTCGCTGTATCGCTGCTCAAAAAACAATTGCTGCCATTGCTTCACCATGCCTAACTTTTGGTTATCAATAAGCAAAATTTTCACAGGTAACTTGCGGCGCTTAATGGTTGTCAGCTCTTGCACATTCATCATGAATGAGCCATCACCCGATACCGTCACGACTGTTGCATCTGGGCGAGCAACTTGTGCACCAATTGCTGCAGGCAAGCCAAATCCCATTGTGCCAAGACCAGCACTGGACAAGTGATCTTCTGGACGGCGGAACCACATATGCTGAGCTACCCACATTTGATGCTGACCGACATCACAGCTCACAACACTGTCTTCAGGTAATTTATTCGCTAAGCGGCGTAACATTGCTGGCGCATAGATTAAATCGCCAGGATGTTGATAATCCCATTGATGCTCACGATAAAGCTCTTCCACCTCTTGTTGCCACAGTGCTAACTCATGTGATTTAAGTTCAAGTGAGTTAGACAATGCGGGTAATACTTGACGAAAATCAGCTGAAATAGCCACATCCACTTGGCGTAATTTATTGATTTCAGCGATATCAATATCTAGATGCAACACCTTGGCATTGCCTGCAAACGTAGCTAAACGTCCGGTAACACGGTCATCAAAGCGCGCACCGACCACTATCAATAAATCACAGTTTTGCACAGCGAGGTTAGCGGCTTTGCCGCCGTGCATACCTAACATACCCAAATAGCCTTTGGTGCCGTGTTCAATCGCACCCAAGCCCTTTAAGGTTGCAACCGAAGGTATGCCTGTTTCATTGATAAATTGACGCAAATGATCAACCGCGCCAGCCATACCTACACCACCACCAACATAAAGGATAGGTTTACTCGCTTGTTGTAATAGTGCTCGTGCTGCCTCGATATCGGTTAATGCCGGAGCTGGCTCTTCAACCACTGAAAGTAGAGGTGTTTTATATTCAAGCTCAGCGATTTGAATATCTTTTGGGATATCAACCAATACAGGGCCTGGACGACCAGATGCAGCGATTTCAAACGCTTTATAAAGTGTAGGAATTAATTCATTAATGTCTGTCACCATAAAGCTGTGTTTGGTGCATGACAGCGACATCCCGAGTACATCTATTTCTTGAAAAGCATCGGTACCAATTACAGCGGTAGAGACTTGCCCCGTTATCGCAACCACAGGGACGGAATCGAGTAAGGCGTCCGATAATGACGTTATCAAGTTCGTCGCACCAGGCCCTGATGTTGCAAAGCACACGCCTGTTTTGCCACTGGCTCTGGCATAGCCTACAGCCGCAAAGGCCGCGCCTTGTTCATGACGACTCAGTAAGTGCTCAACAGGATGACCATATAGCGCATCATAAATCGGCATGATTGCCCCACCAGGGTAACCAAAAATCGTCGTCACACCATGTGCCGCTAATACTTTGATAACGGCATCGGCGCCGCGCATTGTCTGTCCTGATTCCATATTGATAGTCTCGTATTTCATCTGCATTTACTGAGCTAAGATCAGTGCGTCTGATAAATCGTTATTGCCACTTATTGGCTCTCATTTAACCTTGCTTTTGTGAAACAAAATAAACCCTAGAAAACAAAAAACCCCCGGTCCTTTCGGAGCGGGGGTTTTGCAAATTCTGACGATTAACTCTGTCTCTTTGCCAAACGCCACCCCCGCGGTGACTTAATAATCACGACGGTAATAATCACAATAATGAGCTGGGCAGCTTGGTTAAACATGGTTAACTGATTCCTAAAAAATAATTGTTTATTTTTGTTGAGTCAGGCTCCATGCCGGACTTGTTTATAATTTATCCTCTATAGGAGTACCATAAAGTGATTTATAAACACAACAAAAAATCATGTGTTGTAAAAAAAATTCAGCTTCCCTGCCGAGACAATGCAAACAACAACAAAATCTAAAGCTATGATGATTAGGACATAATCCGTCTTTATCATCCTAATTTTCTATAGATTGTTTCTTCTACGCATTTAGCAAATGGTAGATAGATGCCTGCTCGATAGCTTAGCTGAACAGGTATTTCACAACACAATCAACAAATATTAGCTAGCTTCAACAATACCTTTCATGTCAGTCATGTAACCGCGTAACTCTGCACCAATGAACTCAACATCGGTATGACGAATCGCTTCATTTACTTCAATCAAACGCTTGTTATCAACACTGTTTGAGCCTTCTTTTAGACCAGCTCCTAACAATTCTGAAGACATGCCAGCTACATAGTCACGTAATAATGGCACTGCAGCATGGTTAAATAGGTAACAACCGTATTCAGCAGTATCAGAAATAACCACGTTCATTTCATATAAACGTTTACGTGCAATGGTGTTGGCAATAAGAGGCGTCTCATGGAGTGACTCATAGTAAGCCGACTCTTCGATAATGCCCGCAGCAACCATAGTATCGAACGCTAATTCAACACCTGCTTTGATCATAGCAACTAAGAAAATGCCTTTATCAAAGTAAGTTTGCTCGTCGATATACTCATCAGATGCCGGTGCATTTTCAAATGCTGTTTCGTTGGTTTCAGATCTCCAACGCAGTAAATTTGCATCGTCATTAGCCCAGTCTTCCATCATAGTGCGAGAAAACTCACCACTGATAATGTCATCCATGTGCTTTTCAAATAACGGCTTAAGAATCACTTTTAGTTCTTCGGCAACTTCAAACGCTTTCACTTTGGCAGGATTCGATAAACGATCCATCATGTTCGTGATGCCGCCATGTTTCAGCGCTTCAGTTACTGTTTCCCAACCTTGTTGGATTAACTTACCCGCGTAACCTGGCTCAACACCGTCAGCAACCATTTTCTCGTAACCAAGGATTGCACCAGTCTGCAACATGCCGCAAAGGATGGTTTGCTCGCCCATTAAGTCAGACTTAACTTCGGCAACAAATGAAGATAACAACACACCAGCTCTGTCGCCGCCTGTTGCACTTGCATATGCTTTAGCAATGGCAAGGCCATCACCTTTAGGATCATTCTCAGGGTGAACAGCAATCAATGTCGGTACACCAAAACCACGTTTGTATTCTTCACGCACTTCAGTACCAGGACACTTAGGCGCTACCATCACAACGGTGATATCTGAGCGAACCTGCATACCTTCTTCAACGATGTTAAAACCATGAGAATATGACAAGGTTGAACCTTGCTTCATTAATGGCATAACTGCGTTAACAACATTTGAATGTTGCTTATCTGGAGTTAGATTTAATACCAAATCAGCATCAGGAATAAGCTCTTCAAATGTACCGACTTTAAAGCCGTTATCAGTAGCTTGTTTCCAAGAGGCACGCTTTTCAGCAATCGCTTGTGGGCGAAGTGCAAATGAAATATTCAGTCCAGAGTCACGCATATTGAGACCTTGGTTCAGGCCTTGTGCCCCACAACCTAAAATCACAATGTTCCAATCTTTAATAAAATTACAACCGTCACTAAACTCATTACGGTCCATAAAGCGGCATTGAGCTAATTGAGCTAATTGTTGACGTAAATTCAGAGAGTTAAAATAGTTAGCCATCTGAGATACCACCTTTAATTCAGAAATTTGAGACACAACATTTTGGCAATCTCACGGCACAAAAGTTGTGATTGGGATCACTATAGCGTAAGCTGCTCATTGCTTAAAATGATATATTCGGGATGTTATATTGCATTTTATGCAATACTAAAATGAGCCATTTCATACTGTTTTTTTACTCATTTATTTAAGGTTGATTCATGGATATTCGTGCGTTAAAACTGTACTTACACCTATGTGATAGTCTGCATTTTGGTAAAACTGCAGAACAAACCCATGTGAGTCCATCTACGCTCAGTCGAGCGATGCAGCGATTAGAAGAAGAAGTGGGCTGCAAATTATTTGAACGAGATAACCGCAGTGTCAGTATGACCCATGCGGGAACTGAATTTAGGCGTTTTGCAGAACAAACCTTATCCGAATGGCTCAACCTGAAAGGTCGAATTGACCCGGACCAACCTCTACTGCACGGGCGGATCAATTTATATTGTTCAGTTACAGCAGCATACAGCCACCTTCCAGCCTTGTTAGATCGATTTAGACGTGAACATCCTATGGTAGAAATCACCCTTAATACAGGTGATGCAGCTAATGCTGTAGATGAAATTCAGCATAACCGCGCTGATATTGCCATCATCGCCTTACCTGATTCATTGCCGAGTAGTCTCCACTTTGCAGAAATTGATCAAGTGCCTTTGCATGTTTACGCTCCGACAATTAATTGCCAAGTACAGCAAATGGTTAATACCGTTCCCATTGATTGGGCAAAATTACCCTTCATTGTGCCAGATCATGGCCCCGGGCGACGTCGAGCTGACAACTGGTTTAAAGCAATGGGATTCAAACCTAATATTTATGCTCAAGTATCAGGTCAAGAAGCAATAACTTCTATGGTGGCGTTAGGGTGTGGTGTCAGTATCAGCCCAGAAGCTGTGGTTGAAAATAGTCCAGTAAGAGAACGACTGGTTAAATTAGATACACAGCAAAATATTGCCCCATTTCAGCTTGGCTGTTGTTGTAAACAAAAACGCACCCACGAACCCATTTTACATGCCTTTTTAGAGGTCATTTAATCACTCAGATTATTGATTTAGAGTTGAAGAAGCTGCGCTAATTGACACTGCATACCGCTTTGACTTCTTGCTCAAGAATTTGGTGCCATTGATTGTTAACAATCATACGAAATAAAGGGCATTCAAGTGTTAAGTGACGATAAAAATTATGTTCAAGGCATAGGTCAAATGTTTGTTTTTGCTGATGACGAGCAATATTTAGCCCCACCACACCTGCTAATAAAAATGAGCCTCCTCCTATCGCATTGACGTCACCATTTTTAAGTAACTCATATGACAAGGCCGAAGGGTTAATCGCCAATACTTTAATATCTTCACCCGGTTTTCGGTGGGTTTCTTTTAAGGCTTTAACGACCCCAACTGCCATTTCATCATTGCCAATCCATAAGCCGTCTACCCCAGGAAATCGATTCAGCAATATATGCGTTTGTTCGTAGGCTTTATTGGCTTGCCAATCTGCATAAACGACCAGCTCCAATACGGTATTCAAATGCAGGTTAAAATACCCCTCCATTCCTTGTGTGCGTAGTAGCGATGTTTCCCTTACATCATCTCCCGCTACAGCCACCACATATGCGGGGGTAGTCGTAAATAATTGAGTTAATGCTGCTGCAGACTCACGACCAATATGATAATTGTCTTCAATAACTGCAGGTAATAAGTACTTTTTCCAGTGGGGATCGTTCATTAACTGCAACCTAAGTGGCTGCTCAATATCATTAATCATAAAAATAATGTGAACGGGTTTTTGGTAAAAAGTATCAAGCACTTTTTTAGCAACATCTTTATCGTTAACCATGACAAGATAGTCCGGTAAAGATGCATGATTAGAAATTTCAACCGCCTGATTTAACATCAAATTACGGTCACGGTTTGAATGTAAAACCGTTAAATTAAAATCTTGATCTTGCGCTGTAACTTGCATGACATTATCGATATGGTGCCAGAATGAATCATCGGCTGCACCGGGATTTAAAAACACGACATTAGTACTCGCCAGCACTGAATTTGAAAGCATGAATAACATAAAAATGAGCAAAGCTCGCATAGTGACATGTCCTTTTTCAACCAATACCTATCGCAGTTATCTGAATAAAGCATAGTCTAACGGCATACAACACAGCCTAACTGTATATAACATAGTCTATTTGAGTAATGATTCGCCTCCGCAAACTAAAGCTTGAATGTCATTTAACTTAATTATGTCTGTAAATAGTACACCTTGCATGATTAAGTTCTGTGAGAAAGCTTACTTACCATGCAATATGCTACTGATAAAAACCAACCCGCCAAAACCGCTTATTGTGACTCACTGTAATTCACAAAATAAAGCGACAAAAATATGATTAAAAATATTGATTTATATCACTTTTAACGTTTTAATAACCAGCTCAATTCCAACGGAAGGAAATCTAAATGAGTACCATAGACTCATCACAAGGCAGTACCGCCTCTACAGCTTCAACATCAACAATATCTTCAGACACATCAACAACCAGTACTCCATTTAAATTTCACGGTATTGGTGGTGAATTTTTTGGTATTTGGATAGTCAACGTTTTACTCACCATGGTGACATTCGGCATTTACTCAGCCTGGGCCAAAGTGAGAACCAATAATTACTTTTACGGAAATACTGAATTAGGCGGTGACAGATTCGAATACCTTGCCAAGCCAATGCAAATCTTAATTGGCCGAATTATTGCCGTATTCCTATTGATTACATGGTCAGTGCTCAGTAGCACTATGCCTCCTGTCGCTGTCGCATTAGCCATCATATTCATGTTTGCAGTACCATTTCTAGCCGTTAGAAATGCCCGTTTTGATGCTCGTATGACACGTTTTCGCAATGTTAGGTTTGATTTTGCTGGCTCTTATGGCGGTGCATATATCAACCTACTGCTAAAACCCATTGCGGCATATATTATTGTTGTCGCGGGTGGATTTGGTATTGGTGTTGTTACAAGGTTAATGACAGATAACCCCATTGCTATCGGCATTGCAATTACCGCAGGCGTGGTATTTTTCTTTGTTGCTGCTATTTATTCTTACGCTTGGGTTAGCGCTGGAATGGCACAATACTTAATCAATGGTTATCGCTATGGTGATAAGGCATTTAATGCCAAACTTGAAATCAATCAGTATGCCAAAATTGCCGTCACCGCTATTGGGTTATTCTTCGGTGCAGGCTTACTTTTTTCAGTTTTTGCATTTGCTTTTGGCATGATGGGGTCGATTGTTGAGCTAATTCAAAGTGGCGCCTCTGAAGAAGCATTTAAAAATAATGCTTCGTTGATAGGCATGATGTTCTTTGGATACTTCTTCATGTTTATTTTATCAATGCTCATCGCAGCCTATGTTCAAGTCTGTGTTCGCAATTATGTCTTTAGCCAAACATCTATTAATGATGACTTACAAATGGCATCGACAATGAAAACCTCAAGTTTCTTATTCTTAGTTATCACTAATCTACTGCTTGTTATGTTCACCTTTGGCATGGGTAAAGCTTGGGCTGATGTCCGTTTTGCTAAGTACATGGCAGAAGTCACTGCAGTTGAAGGAAACTTAGATGCTTTCACAGCTCATGACCATAATGAGCAAAGTAGCACCGCTGTGGCAGATGAAGTGGCAGATGCCTTTGATATTAATATTGGCATAGTTTAGCAATGCCAAGGTTTGCTGGAATAAAGCTGTGATAGAACAAGTTAATGGGCATATTCTTGCCCCTAAACAAGCCACAAAATACCCAGCCACATTAGTGCTGGGTAAAAATGGAATGCTGACATTGTCCTCTGACGTTCACCGAGGGCAATTTCAACTAGACCAAACCACTGTTACAGATCCTATAGGTAATATGGCTCGTCATATCACGTTTTCCAGCGGACATGTTTTTGTTTCAACAGATCCTCAACAGCTTAATCAATGGCTCAACATTCACGCTAAAAAAAGCTGGATAGCCCAGCTAGAAAAAAACCTTGGACTGATTATTATTGCAACCTTGGTTTCACTAGCTGCGCTGTATTTTATTGTTGCGCATGGCATACCTGCTGCTTCTAAAACCATCGCCCACTTATTACCGGATGCCGTAGTGGAAGAAGTCGGTGAGCAAACGTTCAGCTTAGTGGAGTCCATGGGATTCACCGAAAGCCAAATCAAGCCACAAAGACAAATTGAACTGCAGCAGTTATTTCAGCAGACATTAGATAAACTGCATCAAGAGCAGATAGTATTTTCAATCCAACCTTCTTTGTTAATCTATAACAGCAAAGATGGTGCTAATGCTTTTGCACTCGCAGACGGTCAAATTATATTAACGGATGACATGATTAACCTCGCGAAAAACGACCAACAACTTGAAGCGGTTATTTTGCATGAGCTGGGTCATGTTCATCACAGGCATGTACTGACAACGTTAATACAGTCATCAATCCTCTCTGTTGGCGCAGCGCTAATTGTCGGTGATGCCAGCGGGATCTCGGATATGCTTGTCAGTGTCACGGTATTAGGGACCAGCTTAACCTATTCTCGAAATCATGAACGAGAAGCCGACCAGTTTGCAGCATTGCAACTTCAAGCTTGGTACAAAAATACCGACTCTATCGTCGAGCTATACCAGTTATTGCAAACTGAGCATAATCTCGACATACCAGACTGGGCCAGCACTCACCCCGACATTGACGAACGCATCGAAACCTTACGCTCTGATTCTATTCAATAAATACTCATCCTAACCCACTTATTTTTGTTATAGGTGGGGTTTGACTACAGCGATTTATTTACCTGCTACACTTAATGGGCTTAATAACCTCATTAAGTGTCATTAAATATCTGTAAACGAAAAACAAAAGGATTTGTTTATGGCGATTGCCTGCGTTGTCACACGTGCTTGCTGCGGCGTTGAAGCCCCTAAAGTCACAGTCGAAGTTCACCTAAGTAATGGATTACCTGCTTTTAATTTAGTCGGATTACCAGAAACCTCAGTAAAAGAAGCCCGTGAACGGGTTAGAAGTGCATTAATCAACGCCGGCTTTGAGTTTCCCATGCAGCGCATTACCGTTAACCTCGCTCCAGCCGATCTCCCCAAACAAGGAGGTCGATATGACTTGCCCATTGCAATCGGTATTTTAGCGGCTTCAGGCCAAGTGCCGTCGGATAAATTGGCTCACAGTGAATTTATTGGAGAGCTGGCGTTATCGGGAGAGGTTCGTCCATGTATTGGCATACTGCCAGCAATCATTGCAGCCAAAAACCAACAACATCAATTGTTTATCCCTTTAGAAAACAGACGAGAAGCAGAGTTAGTCGGCTTTGAGCAAACTCACTTTGTTGCCCATCTACAGCACCTTGCCGCCTTTATGCATGGTCAAGCTCAACTACCACTTGTTGACCAGCAACCGCAATGGTTTGAAGATGAAGCAACAGACCCGCAGTTATGCTTAAGCGAAGTCATAGGCCAATATCAGGCCAAGCAAGGGTTAGAAATCGCTGCAGCAGGTGGGCACAATACTTTATTTTTAGGCCCTCCCGGCACCGGCAAAAGTATGCTCGCTAACCGAATCATTCCGCTATTGCCCAAGCTCAGCTATGAAGAAGCTATTGATGTTGCCGCTATTCATTCTGTCGCAGGGTTAAACATCAAACCAAACGCTTTTCTTGAACGTCCCTTTAGAGCACCACACCACACATGCTCATCAATTTCATTAGTTGGCGGTGGCAGCATCCCAAAGCCAGGTGAGATATCACTAGCCCATAGAGGAATATTGTTTTTAGATGAAATAGCCGAGTTTCCACGTAAAGTATTAGATTGCCTACGTGAACCTATGGAGTCTGGCGAAGTCGTCATTTCTCGCGCAGCAGCAAAAGTAAAATTCTCGAGTCGTTTTCAACTGATTGCAGCCATGAACCCAAGCCCTTGTGGTGATGTAGATAATGCCCGCTCAACCCCCGACCAAATTCAGCGTTATCTATCTAAACTTTCAGGTCCATTTTTAGACCGTTTTGATTTAACAATCGAAGTCCCTAAACTGCCAGCAGGCACTCTCACCCAACCCCAGCAAACTGCTGAAAGCAGTGAAAGCATTGCCAAAAGGGTCAATCAAGCAAGACAGATACAGTTATCGCGCGCAGGTTTGCTTAACAGTGAACTGTCCCCTTCACTGTTAAAACAGCATTTAAACATGAACCAAGCTGACTTAGAGTTTTTAGACGCAAGTGTGCAGCAGCTCGGTTTATCTGTGAGAAGCTTTCATCGGATCCAGCGGGTTGCTCGAACCATCGCAGACCTACAACAATCCAAAACAACTGAAAGACGTCATATTGCTCAAGCATTAGGATATCGAGCCATGGATAGATTGATGCATCGATTGAGTCAGCAGTGAGTACGAACAATCATCATAGTAAGTCAATGATACAGACTGAACAGCGTGTAATTTTTGCGTAAAAATTGCGATATTATTGTCCTTCGGATTGAGCCAAATCATTTCACGGAGTAACATAAGCCTCCATTCACAGGAGAGCTAGATGCCGCTGTTTGCAAAAATTAAAGGATCGATAGCATTTATTTGCTATGTAATAAATACCGTATTCTGGGTAATACCTATACTTATATTTAGTATATTCAAAGTGTTACCAATAAACATCATTCGTAAAATATGCAGTTATATTTTAGATAACTGTGCCAGTGCGTGGATCACTGTTAACGGTGTGATTGAGTCAATATTGCACCCAACGAAGATAAGGTTAACTGGCGATAGTCAGTTTTCAGAAAAAGAATGGTATATGGTCATTGCCAACCACCAATCTTGGGTCGACATTTTAATTTTACAACGAGTATTTAACCGCAAAATTCCTTTTTTGAAATTTTTCTTAAAGCAGCAACTCATTTATGTTCCAGTGTTAGGGCTAGCTTGGTGGGCGTTAGATTTCCCTTTTATGCGCCGTTATTCCACAGCACAACTTAAAAAGAACCCTAAACTTAAAGGGAAAGATATTGAGATAACTCGCAAGTCATGTGAAAAATTCAAGCATAAGCCTGTGAGTGTAATGAACTTTGTCGAGGGAACTCGCTTTCATCCTGGCAAACATACAAAACAAGCCTCACCGTATCGTCATTTATTAAAACCTAAAGCAGGCGGAATGGCATTTGCCCTTGACGCAATGGGCAGCCAGATTAATAAATTAGTCAATGTCACCATTTATTATCCTGATAAAATACCTTCCTACTGGGAATATATTTGTAATGGCCTCGATGAAGTCCATGTTGATATTCAAGTGACAACGATTCCTGACGCAATGCGTGGTGACTACAGTAAAGATCGTGAGTTTAAAATTGAGTTCCAAAATCAACTCAATCAACTATGGCTCGAAAAAGATAACAAAATCAGCGAAATGGCTGACAAAATAACTAGAGGTATTTAGCTCCATGCTAAGTTTTTTACCAGGTCCGATACTGTTCTTTATCAGTTCATTACTTTTAATTATTAACACTGTTGTATGGGCAGGATTAATCAGTATTGGCGGCATCATTAAATTATTCGTGCCAGTGGCTCTAGGTCGTAACCATATTTCACGATTAATGAATCGCTTTATGTGGGCTTGGGCATCATGTAATGGCGGCATTTTAAATTTAATCGCCAAAATTGAATGGGACATTGAGGGACTAGAAGGACTGGATGAAAATGGCTGGTATTTAATTATCAGTAATCATGTCAGTGGATTTGATATTGCTGCACAAACGTATATTTTGCGCAACAACGTACCAATGATGAAGTTCTTTTTAAAACGAGAGCTCATATTTGTCCCATTTTTAGGATTAGGCTGTTGGGCATTGGATATGCCATTTATGAACCGAACCAGCCCAGCCAAACTAAAAAAGAATCCTAAACTCAAAGGCAAAGATTTAGAAACGACTCGCAAAGCATGTGAGAAGTTTATCCATATCCCAACGTCAATCATCAATTATGTTGAAGGTAGCCGTTTCACTGAAGATAAACATCGTCGCCAACAATCACCTTATCGTCATTTATTGCGTCCTAAAGCAGGTGGAATCGCGTTTACTCTTTCAGCTATGGGTGAGCAGTTTACTGGCTTATTGAACATGACATTGGCCTATCCTGATGCTGATGCTAAAGCAAAAGAAGGCATTTTGTACGAAGTCATGTCAGGGCGGGTGAAAAAGATTGTCGTACGTATTGAGCAAATGCCTGTGCCAGAAGTCGATTCTGAAGTGTATTTCTCGCAAGCTGAAACCCGGGTTGAATTTCAACGTTGGTTAAATCAAGTTTGGTTTGATAAAGACCAGCAGCTTGAGGAAATTTTCCAGCAACATGCCCCTGATCAAAAACAAGATAATTAATAGCATTATCGAGCATGACTAAAAACACGCTATTCAGCGTGTTTTTTACTTTATAGCGTTAACTTTTAAGTAAATTGTTAACTCTATTAAGCTTTTGCAACATCCACCCTACGTAAAACTGAAATGTAATTTGAAATAAAGCATATAGCTACGTAATATGGTTGCTTATGACGATTTAAATGCTTTTTTTTGTGTATTTAACAAACGGATAGTGTGTTATTTCTCTCCGCTATGACTATTCTTGTTAAGCATTTACATCCTAACTAACAATATGCAACCAACATCACTAGGTGTTTATTCTAATTACTATAGGTGCAGATTGAATTTACGTTTAGCCACATCATTTAGCACGTCTTTTATCATTGCGATGTTTATCATCTCAATGACAATTCAAGCTATCGCAATCACACCTAAAAATGATAATCATTTATTATCGTTTGATCAGTTCGAAGGCTCTAATGAGCTGAACCAAAACTCAGTCACCAAACTGTTTATGGATAAGGCTGGTATGCTATGGGTCGGAACCCAAGATGGACTGCATAGCTATAACGGAATCGAGTTTGATATTTTTCTCAATGACAGTAACGACCCGTCTAGCATTGTCGGTAATTACATTATTGATATCTTGCAATCACCTGACGATAGCTTGTGGGTTGCGACCTTCTCTCAAGGCCTCAGCAAACTAGATTTAGCCACTGGCAAGTTCACCAATTATGGCTTAGAAAGCGGTCTAAATGACTTACGCTTAACCAGCTTAAGTTTAATTGGTGACTCATTATGGATTGGCACCAAAACAGGCCTTTATACCCTCTCGCTAAAAACCAATAAAATCACCAAGATTAGTATCAGTAATAGCATTGACCCCAGCATCAGCTATGTCGCTAATGTCGATGATAAATATATCTTTGTTGGCACTGAGCAAAGCGGAACATTTGCCATTGATAGCAATACCATCATTCGCTTAGATATCCCTGCAGATTTAAGAGTCAATAGCATTCATACTAACGCTCAAGATGACTCTGTTTGGTTCGCGATAGGTAACGAGCTAGTTCGCTATGATCTCATCACCCATGAAAAAACACTCGTATGGACTAATCAGCAGCCAACCATCTTTAACGAAATTCATGATTTTGTCATCAGCAATAGCCAACAAGTATGGGCTATTGGTGCTAATGCAGGATTAATACAACTTGATTTAATCGACGGTCAGTGGCGCAGTAAAGTCCATAAATATGACCCTAATAGCCGTCATTCAATCAGCGAAAATAACTTACAAACCATCATGCTCGCGCCCGATGGTACATTGTGGTTAGGCACTCGTTATTCTGGTATTAATAAGCTTAATCTTAACCAAGTCTATTTTAATCATATTTATGAAATGCACCCATCTAAGCCCAAAATGGCTAATATGATCAGAGCTATATTTCGTGATAGCCAAGACAGACTATGGGTTGGAACCGAAAGCGCAGGAGTTAAAACCTTTGATGAAAAACAAGGCCAATTTTATTATTACAATGACTTGTTTGCCACAGCATTAAACCTTAATGAATCTGAATTAAACATCACGGTACATGCAATAACTGAAACGCCCGATGGCAACTTATGGTTCGGAACTGATCATGGTTTAGCCAGACTGACACCGGATCAACAGCTCAGTTTTTTACCGGCATTTGACCACCTTATTCCTAACACTTTGCATATACGCTCGCTCGCGTTAGACGACAAACAGCGTTTATGGGTGGGAAGCAGTAATGGACTGTATTTTGTCTTACCTGGCGAAGGGGTACTACATCAATATCAATTTGATTACCAAGAGACGTACTCACCTCAAGAGCGCTCAATTCTTTCTCTAAAGTATCATCAAAATAACCTTTGGATTGGGACAATGGCAGGCTTAGTAAGGCTAAAGCCAGATGATAAAAAACTCACGTTAAAGGTTCGCCAACCCGCGGACGAATCAACACTGAGTGATAATCGTATCCGTGATTTTATTGCTACCAGCACGGGTGACTTTTTAATGGCAACCCATAGCGGTGTCGACAAAATTATTGAATTGGCAGACGGTAGCATTCACTTTGAAGCCTTAAATGAATCATTAAAGCAACACACGGTCTATGCCATTCTCGAAGATAACCAGCAAAACCTCTGGTTAAGCACGAACTCAGGCATCATTCGTGTCACTCCTGATAATCAACTCGTGGCATTTAATGTCTTTGATGGTGTGCAAGCCAACGAATTTAATGGTGGGGTCAAGTTTAGGGATGCAGATGGTGACTTATGGTTTGGCGGGATTAATGGCATTAACCAATTTACCCCAAATGAAGTGCCCGCAGAAAGGCCTGATGTCAAATTAGCGCTTACGAGCTATACCATTGGAAATGAGCATCATCAATTGCATGACTTATCTCATCCTCCTGAGCTGACCATGCCATTTGTGAATAATGTCATTCGTTTTGAAGTCAGTGCGCTTGAATACAATTACCCAGGATTTCACCAATTAAGTTATAAATTAGTCGGGCACAATAACGATTGGGTTGATCTTAACAATACCAACAATATTACTTTTACAGGTCTTGCACCTAAAGAGTATGAGTTATTGGTGCGCTTCACGTTAACTGACAACAGTTTTAACCAAGCTCCGTTTAGTATCAAATTTACTATCGTCCCACCGTTTTATTTAAGTAAAGCAGCTTACGTCATTTATGGTATTGCCATCATGCTGGCGATTACTTTCCTGATTTATCTTAAACAGCTAAAGCGTGAACAGCAGCGTGAATTTGAGATCAGTATCCGCGCCTCTGAAGAGCGCCTGAAACTGGCGCTATGGGCGTCTGGTGATGGCATGTGGGACTGGAACATACGTGAAAATAAAGTCTACCGAACAGACATGGTACCACCGCTGCGCCTTGGTAATGAAGATCAAGCTTTGATTAATAATATTCACCCAGAAGATAAACCTAGGGTGTCGAAAATTCTTAATCAACATCTTGAAGGTAAACTTGAGTTCTTTGAAGCTGAATATCGTGTTGAAAAACAAGCGGGCAAATGGATCTGGTTAATCGATCGAGGCAAGGTTGTTGAATGGGATCAACAAGACAGACCGGTCAGAATGGCAGGAACCCATAAAGACATCACTGTCAGAAAAGAAACTGAAAACGAGCTGAAACTCTCCACTCAGGTACTGCACAGTATGAATGAGGCCGTAGTGGTGGGAGAACTAGATTACCGTGTTCGCTCAGTAAACCCTGCTTTCAGTCGAATAACAGGTTTTGAGCCTGATGCCATCGCGGGCAAGCATTTCTTATTCCTCGCCCATGGAAAGCGTTCTCGAGATTTCTACCATAATGTCGAATTACAGCTACTGCGTAAAAAGCATTGGGCCGGTGAAATCAACATTCGAACTAAAGATAAAAAAGGTATTTTGGCTTGGCTAGAAATCAACCAAGTCATTGATACTAAGGGTGAGACCAGCCACTTTGTTGCAGTATTTACTGACATCACGAGCCGTAAAAAAGCGGAAGAAGATTTGCGAATTTTAGCAAACTTTGACCCATTGACAGGCCTGCCAAACCGAACCTTATTCCAAGATAGACTTAATCAAGCTATCACTAAGGCCCATCGTTCGAGATCAATTGTTGCCTTGTTATTCCTTGATTTAGACCGCTTTAAACACATCAATGACTCCATGGGACACCATGTGGGTGATTTACTGCTAAAAGCCGTTGCGAGTCGATTGCAAAATGCTATTCGTGAAGGCGATACCGTTGCCCGTCTAGGCGGGGATGAGTTCACCATTATATTGGAAGGGGTCGCCAAGTTAAAAGCGGCTACCATCATTGCTGAAAAAGTGCTTAAAGCGTTTAAAGCGCCTTTCTTACTTGAAGATAAAAATATTACTGTCTCGCCTTCTATCGGTATCAGTTTATTCCCTAATGATGCTGACGACAGTACCTCACTGATCAAGTATGCAGATACCGCCATGTATCATGCAAAATCTTTAGGTCGTAATAACTTCCAGTTTTATACCGAAGAGCTAAACCAATATGCCACCCGTCATGTTGAGCTTGAAGCAGGGCTAAAAGAAGCGATTCAAAGTAACGAGCTCTATCTGGTTTATCAGCCTAAATACGATATTAAAACCAAGCAAATTTTAGGCGTTGAAGCGCTACTGCGTTGGGAAAGTAAAACGCTCGGCTTCATTTCACCCGTTGAATTTATTCCATTGGCAGAAGAAACTGGGATGATCAACGCCATTGGGCACTGGGCCATTGATGAAGCGTGTAATCAACTTGCTGAATGGCATAAACAAGGCTTTGAAGATATCTCAGTTGCCGTCAATCTCTCAGCAAGACAATTAAAAGCGGATATTATTTCAACCATTGAAGTCGCATTGGCCGTCTCAGGGTTACCTGCTGGAGCATTAGAGCTTGAGTTAACCGAATCTATGATCATGGGTAATCCAAAGGATTCAGTGGAAGTACTGTCGCAACTTAAAGCCTTAGGACTCACCATTGCTATTGATGACTTTGGGACTGGGTATTCGAGCTTGAGTTACTTAAAACGTTTCCCTATTGATACGTTAAAAGTCGACCGAGAGTTCGTGCGCGATATCATTGAAGATCCTGATGACGCAGCAATAACCAGTGCAATTATTACCTTAGCCCATAGTTTAGAGCTGAATGTCGTTGCTGAAGGGGTAGAAACCCAAGAACAACTCGACTTCTTGCAGTCAGAAGGCTGTGATCAAGTCCAAGGCTTCTTACTGAGTAAACCTCTGCCAGCAGATGAATGTTTGGCCGTATTACAGCAAGACAAACTTGAAAAAACTAACAGTTAACAGGCATGTGATAGATACACAAAAGGCTCCCTTAGGAGCCTTTTTAATGGTCAAAACACCTGCACTAGCTATTCTACTAGGTATTAAGGAGCCACTCGCTCAACACGTTTAACCCAGCCTTCAGGGCCTTCAAGTTGACCATTTTGTAGTTCAGTAAAGATTTGGTAGATTCGCTTAATACACGGACCGACCTCACCATCACCAACGGTTACCACTCGTCCATCTTCAAAAATGTACGATCCCACAGGTGACACAACTGCTGCTGTGCCAAAGCCACCCGCCTCAACAATTTCACCCGCCTCGATATCAGCAATAAACTTATCTAGCATGATCGTCTCTTGACGCACTTCACAGCCTAATAGGTGCCCTAGCTCAAGCATTGATTGCGAGGTGATTGATTTTAAAATCGTATCAGTAAATGTTGGGATCACCACAGTGCCATCTTTTAGCACATGGAAGTGGTTCATTGCGCCCACTTCTTCAATCTGTTGATTGTTAGCATCAAGATATAACACTTGAGCAGCGCCATATTCAGCAGCAGCTTGGCCCGCTCGCAGTGACGCAGCGTAGTTACCCGCCGCTTTCGATGCGCCAGTGCCACCCGATACTGCACGGTGGAACTTCTTACTAATAAGCAAACGAATCGCTTTGCTTACCCCATCAGCATAATAAGCGCCACTTGGGCTTAAAATGACACAAAAAGTAAAATTCAGGCTAGGACTCACCGATAAACGATCTTCGGTGGCAAAAATGAAAGGACGAATATACAAACAAGCGCCATCTTGCATCGGGAACCACAAACGATCTACATCAATAAGCGCATTAATGGCTTCAAGTTGAATCTCTTCATCAAGGTTAGGAATACATAAGATATCTGCAGAGTTGTTTAAACGTTCCGCATTCTTATTCAATCTAAAGGTATAGATTTCACCGTCGTCATGCATAAAGGCCTTTGCGCCTTCAAAAATAGACTGACCGTAATGCAATGAAATTGCACCTGGCGCAATCTCAAAAGGAGCATAAGGTTCGATACGTGGATCGCACCATTGGCCATCTCGATAATCCATTAAAAACATATGATCAGTTCTGAGATTACCAAATCCAACATTACCTTCTGGATGAAATTGCTCAGTACGGCGTGACGATTTTAAATTATATTTGATGTCCATTTGCTACCACCTTGAAAACAGAGCTAGCAGACTATGAATCATCAGTTGTAATGTCAAGCAAATGGACAATGTGGATGACATTTAACCGTCAATCGTTCTGCACAAGATGACAATTCCCAAAAAAGGCCGTTTTAAAACGAGGTTTATCTAATGAGTAAGACTTTCATGGGACACTGAACATCAGGGATTGCTGCTAGATATCAGTAAAAAATTACCTAAATACAGCTCAAGGTGATTAAAGCTTAGAAAATAGTAGTAAAACTGGTACTTTTTTTAACCACTTAACAGATTTGTCTATTCCTTAAACCCCAGTCACTGCTAGAATCAGCATTCCATCCAGAAACTATTAGGACTCCCGATATGAGCCTTGAATTATTGTCCCAACTGGAAGCCAAAATCCAGGCTACTCTTGAAAATGCTGAGCTACTTAAAATGGAGCTTGAAGAAGAGAAGCAAAAGAACGCTCAGTTGACTGAGACTAATCAACAACTACAACAAGACCTCAACTCTTGGAATGACAAAGTTAACGGTCTTGTTGGATTACTTAATAGCGAAAGCTAAATAGCATTAGCTTCATTATGCTGAGCAGCTAATAGCTCATTAAGTTCTGAAACAGCCTGCTTTACTTTTGGCAGGCTTTTTTTTGGCATTAAAAAACGTCCCTTCTTAAACTCTAAGCAACCTAGATCTTTAACCCAAATAACCCCTGTAAGAAAAATACGTGCATGTTTGACAATAAGCTTAGGTGCGTAAACGGGGAACCTTCTCATGAGAACTCCTCAAGCATGTTGTTATTGGTTTTTGATGACTTCACTTTGACAATATAAATCCCCAAAGAGTTTCGTAAAGTTAAACATTTTTCACCTTAAATTCAGCGATTAAGTTCAAATAATGAAATAACACAAAAATGACACTTGCCATTTTTTTGACGCTTTGGTAGAGTATTTAACGTTACTCAGGGTAAATAACGAGCCAATTGGCTCAACACCGTATCGTTTTAAAATGAATAATTTTGAAACCTACGGTTTTTTTTTGACTTTTTTCAGGTAGTTGGACAATTAACCTCACAAAATACAGACATAAAAAAAGAGCCACTGCGGGCTCTATTTTTTTATCAAATTATCGAACAAATACTGCGTCAATAATTCGTCTTAGTTAATCTTAATCGATTACTTATCTTTAGACGTTAAGTAGTAAGCGATATCTAAAAGCTCGTCATAAGATTTAATTGAACCTGTCTCAACACGATATTTACCGTTAACCACTAATGCAGGCACACCTGATAGTTTTGCGTTTTCAGTATCACGCTTCATTTTAGACATTTGTGCATTCACCATGAATGAGTTTGCAGCCGCATCAAAGTCTTTACCATCAACACCGTTAGCAATAAACAGCATACGGATATCATCTTGGCTAGTGAAACGTTGCTTAGTATCGTGAATAGCAACGAAAATTGCATGTTCGATTTTCTTTTCAACATTTAATTGGTGAGCAATCGCAAAAGCACGAGACATTTCAGTGCCCATTTCACGGCCAATAAACTCTACGTGTGCTTGGTTAAACGCAACACCTTCTGGCAATGTTTTCTCAATTTTTGGTACAACTGTTTTTGAAAAGTTATAACAGTGGCCACAGAAGAATGAGAAAAACTCTGTAATTTCAGGCTTAGACGTTGCTGGGCCTTCATTAATCACAGTGTAATGTACACCTTCTTTATAATCTGCAGCAGTTGCCGCCAATGGGGCTAAAAGTAGTGCTGCTGCCATTAATAGTGCTTTTTTCATTTTGCTTCCTTTAGTGTGCAATCTTAAATTATTTTTTAATTTTAAAATTTGCCATCTATTGCCTGCTTTACGCAGAGCTAATGTATGTATTACCTAAACCGTATCATAATTTAGGTTATTGCAATATCTCAAGACCTTATCAAGAACATTTGTAACAATCTACGTTAGTTAACACCTAGTATCCCATCAAGCTTAATGGTGCTTCATCTAACGCTGCAAGTTGTTCTTTAAACGCTAAGGTTTGTTGTTCCCAGTATTTGATATCACCAAACCATGGAAAGTTCATTGGAAATGCGGGATCTTGCCATCTTTTACTTAACCAAGCGTTATAGTGAAGCATGCGCAAGGCCCTTAGAGGCTCAACTAAAGCGAGCTGACCTTGGTCAAAATCGTAAAACTCTTGGTAACCTTCTAGCAAGACGTCTAATTGTAACAGCCGTTGAGATCGATCACCCGTTAGCATCATCCATATGTCTTGTACTGCCGGGCCTTGCCTTGCATCATCTAAATCCACAAAGCCTGGGCCATCGGGCGTCCATAAAATATTACTGGGATGCAGATCTCCATGTAGACGAATCGTTGGAAATTGATGCCCTGACATCGCACTTTTAGCTTTATCTAACACTTGCTCTGCCACGGTAAAAAACTGCTGACTAATGCCATCAGCCACTTGACCAGATTGCTGTAAATACGCCAACGCATCATCACCCAAAATCTTTGATGAAACTGGCTCTCTATATTGGAATGCTTGTTTACTAGCATATTGATGAATACGGCCAATAAAGCGACCAACAGACTCTAATTGGTCGAGATTGTCGACCTCAAAAGCACGCCCACCAATAGAAGGAAATAGCGTAAATTTATAGCCTTGATAGTGGTGTAAAGTCTTACCATCGATAATCGCTGGAACAGCTATAGGAATATCTTCTGCAGCCAATGACAGCGCATAATCATGTTCTTCTTGAATTTGTTCTTCGGACCAACGATGCGGCCTGTAAAACTTAACCACATATCGATTCCCACGATCACACCGAAATTGGTAAACACGGTTTTCATAGCTATTTAAAGCTAATAAACCGGTTTCTGGGTATACCGCTAAGCTCTCGATAGCATCTAAAATTAAGTCAGGCGTTAAAGCTTGAAAGTCAAATGATGCATCTTGGCTTTTATTCGAATTGGCTTGCTCTGTCGAATCGTTATCTATTTGACGATTACTCATTTGCGCCCTTCACTGTGACTAATGGTGTTAATAACGTCATTAAATACGTTAACACTTCAATATCCGAGGCGACATCGGTCGATATCCAACAAATATCGCCATAAAACTCGTAATGTAACCAAAGCTGGCTGCCTTCGAAATTCAATAGCCATTGATGTCTATCTGCGCCCCATTGTTGCTCACGGATTTCGCAATCTATCGCCGCGGCCAATGGCTCAGCAAATTGTTCAAACTGCTCAAAATCAATATCTGCACGGATTAAAATACTGAGCGACTCTTTATCTAATGCGATTGAATGCAAGCCAATCACGGGCTTTTCGCTATTCATATTGTTAGGTAAACCTGCGTTATTGATAAGCCTACATGTTTACTGTTCGGCTTATCGTATGCTTAAAATAAAAATTAACTACTACAAGACATAATTAATCCCTGTCCCCACTGCGGCGGACGCTGAGCATAATGTGACATATGTTCTTGCTCGGCATAGGGCTGTGTTAATAACCGGTGTAATTCAACCAATTTACCATTATCTCCATCTTCTGCGGCGACAATGGCTTCCTGTGCAAGATAATTACGCAGAACGTATTTCGGATTGACACTGTTTCTTGCACCTTGCCAAGCCTCAATATCTGTCACTTGTCCCACTCGTTGCTGATAGTCCTTATACCAAGCATCAAATGTTGGCCTATCGATGATTTCATCTGCAATATTGGATTTAGCGCTATTGACATCCAAGTTACCAAAAGCCCTAAAGGTATTGGTGTAGTCCAACATATTATGCTGCATCACCCCACAAAATCGGCCTATTAGGTCTAAATCTTGTTTGTCTTGTTCTGACGAATTGGCGATCTGCTCTGTTACTGACAAGCCCATTTTAGCCCGCATCAATAACAAGTATTGCTTCACTAATTCTGCTTGGTAGGTATTCAGTGCAGCGACCAAATCATCAGATTCGATCACAGGCGTTAATGCTTGCGCTAAACGTTGCAAGTTCCATAACCCAATACCGGGCTGCTGACCGAACGCATAACGCCCTTCTGGATCAGAATGATTGCAGATGAAGTCTTCTTTAAACGTGTCTAAAAAAGCAAAAGGGCCAAAATCAAAGCTGTCGCCCAAAACAGACATATTATCTGTGTTCAACACCCCATGAGCAAAACCAACGGCTTGCCAATGACCAATCAGCACAGCGGTATCTTTAACCACTTGTGTGAACCAGGCTTTGTAACCGTGATAATCTTGCGATAAATGCGGGTAATGTTGGGCAATAGTAAAATTAAGTAACTGAATGAGCTTATCTTTACTTCCTTGTTCGCTATGACAAAAATATTCAAAATGGCCAAAACGAATATGACTTTTTGCCAGCCTTACGGTAATAGCTGCGGTTTCTTGGGATTCACGCCAAACGGGCAAATCAGAACCTATAACGGCTAAGGCACGTGTAGTAGGAACAGATAAAGCTGCGAGCGCTTCCGATGCCAAAAACTCTCTTACTGCAGAGCGCATTACTGCTCGGCCATCGCCATGTCGGGAATATGGGGTTGGACCTGCACCTTTTAAGGCAATGTCCCAAGCTTGTGGATGTGTATCTTGCCCATTAAATGCTTCACCTAGAATAATTGAACGACCATCACCCAATCGTGGTGAATAACCACCAAACTGATGACCGCTATACACTTGCGCATAATAACTCGCACCAGGCATCTGGTGATTACCTGACATCTGCATCAGTAACTCATCGGTGGGCTTAGTTAGGCCAATTAATGCCGCGGCGTCATCACTCCAAGCAAGCCAATGAGGTTGACTAATAGGCAGCGGGTAAACCTGCGAATAAAATCCTTCAAGTTGTTCAAAAAAATCTTGTTTTAGCTGCATTCATCTTCCCTAAAGCAGGCTATTGGCAATGAATCACATTTTCATCATCGACCTGACATAGCTGCTCACATTGATATCCTTTTTCGATAGCTACAGGTATTGCTGTAGCATTTTCCAGAGCCTGCTTGTCTATTTCAACAAGGCTTTTTCCACTAAGGCGTAACATACCATCGCCTTTTAACTGACACTGCTCAAGCGTGTCATAATAACCCGCAATATAATCCGCTTGTATCGGATTAGCCGGCTTTTTAGCTTGGTCTGCGTAATAAAAAAGAGTCCATTCAGGTGTACGAATACAGCCTGACAAGCTGAATATTCCTAAGCATAAAACCAACAAAGTCAGTACTTTGGTATTCATAAAAAACCTCTTAATTTCCTCAAAAGTGAAGGGAAGCATTAACTCGCCGAGCAAAAAGTAGCGCGATATTGCAACTCCGTTGGCTCAAACGCGCCCTATAATGGCAAGATCCATCAATATGTCTATAACTAACAAAGATATTAGCAATAAAAAAGCGAACCTAAGTCCGCTTTAATTGAATCTAGGTGAAATAGTATTCACCAACAGGTTAAATAGCCCTTAGCCTGCAGCTTTAGATTTTGCTTTCTCGATACGTTTAATTCGACCTTCAAAACCAGTAACAGTTCCATCGCTTAGCTGATATTGCAGCGCTTGCTCACATAGCATAATGGCTTTATCAAACTGCTTAGTATCATTAAGCATGGTTGATAACTGCATAAAGCCTGGACCTTTTTCATCAGCAGCAACCTTATTCTGTTGCTGGTACTTGGCATAAACAGCTAAATAGTTATCGGCCAATTGCGCACCATATTGGCAATAATCTGCCTGTTTACGTAATTTATAACTATGACCAATAATATTCAGTAACGTTTGATGCTGCGCTGTGACATCTGCACTGGCATCAAAACTGCTAACGAGATTAGCAAACACATCACCCGCCCATGCACCTGTAGCAGGCAAGTTTACATCCGTTTCTTCGTTTTCTTTTTCTTTTACAACTTCTGGCTCTGGCTCTGGCTCTGGCTCTGGCTCTGGCTCTGGCTCTGGCTCTGGCTCTGGCTCTGGCTCTGGCTCTGGCTCTGGCTCTGG
>NZ_LKTL01000032.1:0-44942 GCF_001401775.1 Shewanella sp. P1-14-1
GCTGGGAGAGCACCTCCCTTACAAGGAGGGGGTCACTGGTTCGAGCCCAGTATCGACCACCATTCTTTTTGTAAAGAATTAAAACATTATGAAATCCCAGGTCGATTAGCTCAGCTGGGAGAGCACCTCCCTTACAAGGAGGGGGTCACTGGTTCGAGCCCAGTATCGACCACCATTTCTTCTGCTTTACCTCATTAAATTCTCAAGTTTGATCTAAACACCAACAGTTCATTGTTTTCTGTTTGATGTTCTATTCAATTTAATTGTGTTCACACTTTTTGTTTTCAAAGCCTATTACTCGTTTTTTGCAAAGCATGTGCAAATCTTAATAAACCAGAGTATTTAACGAGAAAGCTAGTCTATATCCACTCTGCATATTGTTGAGCCATAAAAAGCCGCTCAGTGATTACATTGAACGGCTTTGTACTTTATAAACTCAATTTAAGCTTAATCGATCCCTAAGAACCCACCTGTTTGATGTGCCCAAAGCTGTGCGTAGATCCCACCCGATTTAATTAATTCTTGATGCGTACCTTGCTCAACTATTTTGCCTTTGTCTAATACGATCAATCTGTCCATTGCAGCGATAGTTGATAAGCGATGAGCAATAGCAATTACCGTTTTACCTTGCATCAACTCATACAAACTTTCTTGAATCGCAGCTTCAACCTCTGAATCTAATGCCGATGTCGCTTCATCAAGTAAAAGGATCGGCGCATTTTTAAGTAGAACACGGGCTATAGCGATACGTTGACGCTGACCACCAGACAATTTCACACCACGCTCACCCACTTGTGCATCTAAGCCGGTATTACCAAATGGATCTGATAAATCCTTAATAAAGTCAGTAGCCTGTGCTTGCGAAATCGCAGCTTCTAGCTGTGCTTCAGTTGCAGTTGGATCGCCGTAGAGTATATTTTCCCTAATCGAACGATGGAGTAAAGAGGTGTCTTGAGTGACCATCCCTATCATTGAACGTAATGAGTCTTGGGTAACATCAGTAATTTTTTGGTCATCGATGGCAACATGGCCTTTTTCGACATCATGAAATCGCATGAGTAAGTTAACTAATGTTGACTTACCGGCACCAGAACGGCCAACTAAGCCGACTTTTTCACCCGCTTTGATATTGAGATTTAAATCGTTAATCACCCCAGAGTCTTCACCATAGTTAAAGCTAACATCATTGAAATCAATTTTGCCGTTGTCGACACAAATATCTTTGGCATCAGGCTTATCTTCAATTTCAATAGGCTTAGATAAGGTGTTCATTCCGTCAGTGACAGTACCGATGTTTTCAAAAAGTGAGCTGATTTCCCACATGATCCACTGTGACATCCCGTTTAAACGTAATGCTAAACTTACCGCAATAGCGATAGCACCAACGGTAATAGCATCATCAGCCCAAAGCCAAATTGAAACAGCAGCAATGGTAAACGCCAGTAAGTAATTAATCCCTTGCACAAGCACATTAATAATCGTGACAAGGCGCATTTGACCATAAACGGTGTGCAAAAAGCCCATCATACTGTCTTGAGCATAATCGGCTTCTTGTTTCGTATGAGAGAATAATTTTACAGTCGAAATGTTGGTATAGCTGTCAACAATACGGCCAGTCATTGTCGAGCGAGCATCAGCTTGCTTGGCTGAAATTGCTTTTAATTTTGGTACTAACTTCCATTGGATGGCGATGTAAGCAAATAACCATACAAGCATAGGCAGCATTAAACGGACATCAGCACTGGCTATCATAACCAGCATAGAGGTGAAATAAATCAAGATGTACATCAATACATCAAGTAATTTCATCACTGTTTCACGAACTGCGAGAGAAGTTTGCATGACTTTAGTGGCAATACGACCTGCAAAGTCATCTTGGTAAAATGAAATACTTTGCTTAAGCAGATATCGATGTGCTTGCCAGCGTATTGCCATCGGATAATTGCCTAATAAAGTTTGATGCACGATAGAGGCGTGTAACCATACGAGTAGCGGGATCACTACCAGCACAATGATAGACATGCCAATTAACGTGTTACCTTCATCTTGCCATAGGGTTTCAGGGTTTTTAGTGACTAACCAGTCGACTAACTTACCCATAAACCCGAATAGTGAGACTTCTAAAATGGCGAGTGTGGCAGTCAACATCGACATAATAATCAGGTGTTTTTCAAACCCTCGGGTGTAATGGCGACAAAACGCGTACACGCCTTTAGGTGCTTTGGTGGGCTCTTCTTGAGGCAAAGGGTTCGTTAAAGATTCAAAAAATTTAAACATCAACAACTCGAATGAATATTAGTTATTGCTAGGATACCGTAACTTATGATGCAAGTGTTGAATAGATTGTGACAATCCTTGTGCGAAGTTAATCAGCATTCAGTTCCGTTTTCCGCTAGTTGTGAAGGTAAACATTGGGTAAAGTGACGTTATCTTTATCACTGACTTATCGATATATGATGACTAGTACACACAACCTGCCACATCCAGATAACGAGCTCGAACCGGTTCTAGAACCTTCAACTGCATGTTATTTGCCGAATGATGTTTGCAGACAGGCGAGGTTAAGTCGTGACGCACGCTTTGATGGTCGCTTTTTCATTGGCGTAAAAACGACAGGAATTTATTGCCGTTCGATTTGTCCTGCTTCTCCTCCTAAAGAGCAAAATGTGGTGTATTTCGATTCGGCGATAAAGGCTTCTCAAGCTGGGCTGAGGCCTTGTTTACGCTGCCGACCTGACAGTGCTCCAGAATCTAATGCATGGCAGGGTACAAGCACTAGTTTGCAGCGAGCTATTTCGTTAATCGAAGGTGGCAGCCTTTCTGGTGAGAATGCGCAGTCTTTAACGGAATTATCAGCAAGATTAGGGATAAGCTCCCGTTATTTGTCACGTTTATTTAATCAACAACTCGGGACTTCACCTAAAAAATATGCCTTATACAGGCAATTGATGTTTGCGAAACAATTACTACATCAAACCAGTTTATCGATAACGGACGTCGCAATGGCGGCAGGTTTCAACAGCATAAGACGCTTTAATGAGGTGTTTAAATCTCAACTACTACTGACGCCAACACAGCTGCGCAAAACTCAAAAAGTAAACAAGTCTGCTGAAACTAACTCGCAAGGTATTAAGTTATTGTTGGATTATCGGCCACCGTATTCATGGCAGGATATTTGGTCGTTTTATCAATTGCGTGCAGTAGATAGTATGGAGTGGCTGAATGAAACAACTTATGCTTATGGGAGAAGTTTTGCTTTTTCATTCAATGAGCAAACAGTGACAGGTGTCTATGAAGTTGTTCCTGTCAAAGGCAAGAATCAATTAGCGTTAACAGTTGAATTTGAACAGACTGAACATATCCGGTATTTACATCAAACCGTGCGATTTATCAGGCAGCGACTAGATTTAGACGCGGATATGGACGTGATTGAACAATCATTTGAGCCGCTGCAGAACTTAGGGATGAAGGTGAAACAAGGCTTGAGAATTCCAGGTACTGCTTCAGTATTTGAGGCGGGGTGTCGCGCGGTACTTGGGCAGCAAGTTAGTGTGATTCAAGCCAGTAAACTTCTCAATATACTCGTTAAAAATTATGGTGCCGTTAAGCGAGTTGGAGGTAGGGAAGTGCAGTTTTTTCCTACCGCTGAGTCCATCGCTGCAGCGAGTTTAGATGAATTTAAAATGCCTGAATCTCGAAAACGTGCGCTAAATGGCCTTGGTGACTTTGTTGCTAAAAATCCATTTGCTTGCCCTAGTAAATGGATAGATATAAAAGGCATAGGTCCTTGGACTATTGCTTATGCTCAAATGCGAGGAGAGAGTAACCCTGATGTGTTTCTGGGCGGAGACTTAGTGATTAAAAATCGAATTAAAGCCCTCTTGCTTGCCTTAAATGACTTGCCTGATAACAAGCCGTTTGCGATAGCAAATAAGGCTGAGTTTACCCCTAAGTTGTATCAAAGATTCGTTAACAACCTCGCTAAGCAAGTTAGCCCATGGGGCAGTTATCTCACGTTTCAATTGTGGAGCCAAAATGAAAATTAATATGTTACCCCCCTTGCATCAATCTATTTTTAAAAGTCCTGTTGGCGATTTAAAGCTACAAGCTTCAGTGGCAGGTTTAACGCATTTGCAAGTGATTGGTAAAGACTCACCTGCCGCAAATTATTCATTATCCTCTGAAATAAAAGCAGCGACTGGCGCAGACATTAGCCAAGCTAAACAATGGATTGAACAAGCTATTCACGAGCTCGAAGAGTATTTTTCAGGCCAAAGAGTTCACTTTGATGTGCCACTTGCTGCCAAGGGGACAGAGTTTCAACAACAGGTTTGGCAAGCGCTAGTTGATTTACCATTTGGCAAAGTCTGCAGTTATGGTGATATTGCCAATAAAATTGAGCGCCCTAGAGCGGTGCGTGCTGTTGGCGCTGCAAATGGGGCAAACCCAATAGCTATTATCGTGCCCTGTCATCGAGTTATCGGTAAGAATGGTACCTTAACTGGTTATGCTTATGGACTTGAGATGAAGCAATTTTTATTAAATCTTGAAAGTCGTTAGCTCTCAATTAGGGCTAAACTATTGGTATTCAGTCAAACTTTTCGAATGATGAACTGGTGGCCGTTTAACCGCTTAATTGACCACCGATGATACTGGTACACTGTTATCGCTCAAGACTGTTTGCATATGAGTTTAAATTGGGTGTTTGGCTTTTTGATGGGAAATACCTTTCTCTAATACCGATTAAGGTTATTAATTACTCATAGGTTGCGCAATATCGCTAACTTAACCGGCTCAAATAAGCTAAAATAAACCTTACTGTTTTATTCGATTTATATTTATATTTGAGCACCCTAATTTAATGACATCAGCTAATCATTCTCCTGAAGCTTCACACAACAGTGCAGCCAACTTTGCCGAACTTGGCCTAATTGCACCCATTACCAATCGTCTAAAGGAAATGGAATATAAAACGCCAACACCGATCCAGGCGCAAGCTATTCCAAGTGTGATTGCAGGAAAAGATTTATTAGCGGGTGCCAACACTGGCTCAGGTAAAACGGCCACATTTGTATTACCCATTCTGCAAAAAATTCATCAAGCACAACAAACGGCGAAAAAAGACAAAGGCAACTTTGTTTCTGCATTAGTACTAGTTCCTACTCGTGAGCTTGCTAAGCAAGTCGCTGATAGCGTTAAATCTTATGCTGTGTATTTTAATGGTGCTATTAAATCAACCGCAGTTTTTGGTGGCGTATCAGCCAATACTCAAATGCTGTCATTGCGTGGCGGCACTGATGTATTAGTTGCAACACCTGGGCGATTGCTAGATTTGATTTCTAGTAATGCTATCAAGCTCGATAAAGTTGATACCTTAGTGCTTGATGAAGCAGATAGAATGCTGAGTCTAGGCTTTACTGAAGAGTTAGCCGCTCTGTTAGCCTTAATGCCTCATAAAAAACAAACGTTATTGTTTTCGGCAACGTTCCCTGAAGAAGTGCGCACCCTTACAGATAGCTTGCTCACCACGCCAGTAGAAATTCAATTACAAAGCGCCGACGCAAGCACGTTAGTTCAGCGTGTTTTTGCCGTAAACCGTGAAAAGAAAACCGCATTACTGGCCGAATTGATTAAACAAAATCAATGGCGCCAAGCACTGATTTTCGTTAATGCTAAAAACAGTTGTAAACACTTAGCTGAAAAACTCTCTAAGCGGGGGATTACTGCAGAAGTGTTCCACGGGGATAAAGGCCAAGGTGCACGTAATCGAGTTCTTGATGGGTTTAAAGCGGGCGATATTGAAGTGTTAATTGCTACCGATATTGCCGCTCGTGGACTCGATATCGAAAAACTTCCAGTGGTCATTAATTTTGATTTACCTCGAAGCCCTGCTGATTACATGCATCGCATTGGCCGAAGTGGTCGTGCTGGTGAAGTCGGCTTGGCCATTTCGTTAATTGCACACGCTGACTTCCATCACTTTAGTGTGATTGAAAAGAAAAACAAAATTCGTTTAGAACGTGAAACCTTTGTTGGATTTGAACCTGACGAAGAGGCGCCTGAAGATGAAGACGTTACTAAGCCTATGGCAAAACCTGCAGGAACAGGCAAAAAGAAGAAAAAAAACAAAGCACCAGTGAATGTTGATATTTGGCATTCAGCTGCAAAAGATAAACAATAATACTGGCGACTTAATGGGCAGAATGCGTGATGCATCTGTTCAATGAGGCTGTCAGGGTTTTACATCCTACCTATGTAATAAGAGCAACCATTAAATATGAAGCAGTTATTTTGGTTAGTTGACGGCGTGATTGCCGGTCGTAGTGGCCCTAATAAGGATGAATGGGATTTAGCAGAATTAAAAGCCGCCGGAGTGGGCGCAGTTTTATCGGTCAATAACGGGGATAATGTTGATACTGATGAGATTGAGAAACAAGGTTTACGCTATTTGTGCACTCCTTTTTCACGCAACATCCCTCCACAAGAGGGAGATGTGGCTATTTGTGTTAGCCAAGCGAGAAAAGCGCTAGCGTTTATCAGGCAATGTGAAGCTGACAATGTCGCCGTGATGATCCATTGTCGCTCAGGTAAAGACAGAACTGGGATAATGATGGCATATTATTTAATGGATAATGGCGCAGCGCCAGTTCATGCCGTCAGCCAAGTTCGCAGTGTTCGTGATATTGCATTTAGCGCTGAAGGCTGGGACCAACTGGTGTTTGATGTGCTATACGCGCTGCAAGATTAAATTAAGTGAGGGCTAGTTGACGTTAATATAGCTCTCAACAATAAACTGCTGTTATTCGAAGTGTTATAAATCGAATATAAAATAATCGAGAAAGGGAAACTTGATGCTTAAAAATAAATACATATTACTGCTTTGCTATGTGTTTGCTTTTATTGTGTCCGGCTGTGCCTCCAAGGTCGATTTTGCCCCACTTGAAAAGCAGTATAAGTTTAACCCGCCTACCGATACATCCCTCGCTAACTATATAAACTCTCAGAAAAAGCCAAACTTAACAGGCATAAAAGCTTTATCAGATGGTATTGATGCCTTTATCGCCAGGCTGGCGATGATAGATAGCGCGCAAAAGAGTATTGATCTGCAATATTACATTTATCGAAATGATGAAACAGGGAAAATACTTACCTTGTTTTTATATAATGCAGCTGAGCGTGGAGTTCGAGTTCGTATCCTTCTTGATGATCTGACGACTGCTAACCATGACGATGGGTTATTGGCTGTTGCAAATCACCCTAATATTTCTATCAGGTTATTTAATCCCTCATACGAACGTCAGTATCGTGGTTTAGCATTCTTAAGTGATTTTGGCCGCATGAACCATCGAATGCATAACAAATCATTGACCATTGATAACCTCGTAACCATTGTTGGTGGTCGAAATATTGGTGGTGAATACTTTTCCGCCAATGAAAATGTTGAGTTTGGTGACTTAGATGTGCTGGCTGTAGGCGAAGCTGTTGATGAAGTCTCAAATCAGTTCGATATTTATTGGAACTCTGAACAGGTACAAAGCATTCAGCAGCTTGCTGATGCAAATGAGCTTAATTCTGATCTTGAGATGCTAAAGGTAAAGGCTGCAGAGTTTGAAGCCACATTAACCCAAGGTGAGTACGTCAAACGCCTTGAAAACAGTAGCTTGATTGAGAGGCTTAAAAATAAAACGTTAGATTGGTATTGGGGAGAAGCTCATGTGGTGTTCGATCCGCCAAATAAGCTTGAACAAGGCCGTGAAGATGGCATTTTACTTGATGATTTAGCTTTCTTTTTTAATCAAACTCAGCATAAGTTGTTAATAGTATCGCCTTACTTTGTTCCTGGTGATGAAGCCACAAATGGACTAATTAGTGCGGTCAAAGAAGGTAAAAAAATTACCATTGTCACCAATAGCCTTGCCGCGACCGATGTCCTTGCTGTTCATGCTGGTTATCAACAATATCGTCAAAAATTAGTAGAAGGTGGCGTTAAAATTTATGAAGTTCGAGGCGATGCAACTGAGAAAAAATCGAGCTGGAAAGGGAGCAGTAAAACCAGCTTACATGCTAAAACCTTTGTCATAGATGAAGAGATAATTTTTGTCGGTTCGTTTAATTTCGACCCTCGTTCGGCCTTAATTAATACAGAAATGGGCTTAGTTATCGAGAACGCGCAATTCGCTCAAGATATATTAAATGGGATAGCCATTACTGCAGATGAAAAAGCTTACGAACTCAGTATTGAAGAAGGTGACTTAGTCTGGCTTGATAACCTCAATGATAAAGTGATTTATGCTGAGCCTGGTGCGGGTTTTTGGCGTAAGTTTATGGCAGATTTTTTATCATTGTTGCCAATAGAGTCACAACTTTAACTTTTCTCAATCATTAATCTAAGCTGTGATTTGCTATGCCATTTAGGTTGTGATTAACTCAATTCGACATGGTGCTGAGTGTTACTGTTTTTAGCAGAATACTTGTTCATGAGCACCCGTTTTTGTATCAGCTACCTGCGAATGATTATGTTAGTGTTGCTGTAAACTTAGCACAGTTGTTATTGGATGGTTTATGAAGAGCAAAGCAGGCCAGTCACAAGGGTTACTCCTTTTTCATTTAACCCAAATGCAGCAGTTTGCCCTCGGTACTTTAAAAATTCGTGAAATAGTGCCTTTTAGCGCGTTATCGAAAATCCCTCAGTCTCATCCTTATATTCTTGGCACATTAACTGTGCGTGGTAAAACCATTGCCATTATTGATATGGCAGGTGCAATTGGATTTAAACCGATCGCTAAATCAGAACAAGAAAAGTGTTATGTGATTATTACTGATTGTCAGCGTATGGTGATTGGTTTTCTGGTTCGTGGCATTGATAAGATCATTGAATGTAATTGGCGTGATATTGAAGCACCAGCGGCTAATTTAGGTCATTCCGCTTTTTTAACTGGGGTAACTCGAGTGGATGATAAGCTAGTGCAGTTGCTGGATGTTGAGTTGCTTATGGCAAAACTATTCCCACAAGATCCAGCAACAAGTCGCGCAATGCTCACCGATGTTCAGCGTGAGCGATTAAAGCCAATGCGGATTTTGCTTGTCGATGACTCAAAAGTCGCTAGAAAGCAATTATCTGATGCCCTTGATTCAATCAACATTGCTTATGACGTTACCGCTGATGGTCATGATGCATTGACCATTATGCAAGAAGCGGCCAACCAACAAAAACCAATTAATATCTTAGTTAGTGACATTGAAATGCCGGGGCTTGATGGATACGAGTTGGCATTTGAAGTTAAAAACAATCCTGATTTGGCTGATGCCTATATCATTTTACACACGTCATTATCGAGTGAGATAAGTGTGAGTCAGGCACATCAAGTTGGCGCCAACGAAGCCTTAACCAAATTTGATGCCCATGAATTAATTGAAGCCATGCTACGAGGGGCGAAATAACAATTTTTAAATGATTTAACCCACTGCATCATAATTAGTCACATGTTGGCTAAATGTGGTTTGTTTGGTAATAGCGAGTAATATTAGCGCATCATTTCTTCTCTAGACTAGACTTTAGCCAATTCATCCGATATATACCTATCAGAGCTTATTAAAAGCCGCACAAATATTAGAGCTTACTAAAAGCCATAAATATAATAATCATAGGTCAAGCAATGAATCAAAATCCATCTCTGTTAGCGCGGGTCGCTAGCGGTAGCTTAGTGCTACAAATTCTCGCCGGTATTATTCTGGGTGTTATTTTAGCTACTTTCTCAACTTCAGCAGCCACACAAGTTTCTTTTTTAGGAAGTTTGTTTGTTGAAGCACTGAAAGCGGTTGCACCTATTTTAGTCTTTATTCTCGTTGCTTCATCGATAGCAAATCAAAAGAAAAATACCCAAACTAATATGCGCCCTATTATTGGCTTATATTTAGTCGGTACTTTAGCGGCGGCATTAACGGCTGTGGCATTTAGTTTTGCATTTCCAACAACGTTACTGTTGGCTGGCGGTGTTGAAGGTTCTAACCCGCCACAAGGCATTGCCGAAGTATTAAATACATTGTTATTTAAAATTGTTGATAATCCAGTCAATGCATTATTAACAGGCAACTACATTGGTATTTTGGCATGGGCAGTGGGTCTGGGGATCACGTTACATCATGCTAGTGAATCAACTAAAAAAGTCGTGTCGGATTTAAGTGACGGTGTGACTAAGATTGTTCGCTTTGTTATTCGTTTCGCCCCAATTGGTATTTTTGGTTTAGTCTCAGGCACTATCGCAGAAACGGGATTTGATGCATTAGCAGGTTACGCACAGTTATTAGCCGTACTCGTTGGCGCGATGTTGTTTATTGCATTAGTTGTTAACCCAATTATTGTGTACCTGAAAATTCGCCGTAATCCTTACCCATTAGTATTAAAGTGTTTACGCGAAAGTGGTGTGACGGCATTCTTTACTCGTTCAAGTGCGGCAAACATTCCTGTCAACATGGCCTTATGTGAAGAGTTAAAGCTTCATAAAGACACTTATTCAGTATCAATTCCGTTAGGTGCAACCATTAACATGGGCGGTGCGGCAATCACGATTACAGTGCTGACGTTAGCTGCTGCAAATACCTTAGGTATTCAAGTAGACTTTCTAACTGCTGTGTTATTGAGTGTAGTCGCGGCAGTTTCTGCATGTGGCGCTTCAGGTGTTGCAGGTGGTTCATTGTTACTGATCCCATTAGCATGTGGTTTATTCGGTATCTCGAACGACGTTGCAATGCAAGTGGTTGCAGTGGGCTTCATTATTGGTGTGGTTCAAGACTCAGCTGAAACCGCGCTTAATAGTTCTACTGACGTGGTATTCACTGCTGCGGCATGTGAAGCTGCTGAAGCAAAAGAAAACAGCTAAAGCTTATTGTAAGCATTAAAAAACCGCTCGTATGAGCGGTTTTTTTTTGAGTTTACAGTTTTTCTACAGCTTAGTTAGTACATCTAAGAATATACTTAGTCGCTAAAAGGGTGCTTACTGAAAAAGGTGCGCTGCTTTTGGGTATATGGATGAGTTATAGTTAGCATTTGCGCATGTAAACTTAACCTATCCCTTAGTGCGATAGTCTGTTCATCGGCATAAAACGCATCACCAAGGATCACGTGGTTGAGTGCAAGCATATGAACACGCAGCTGGTGTGTTCTGCCCGTTTCCGGTATTAATTTAACTAGGGTATGTTCTGGATGCCTTTCAATGACTTCGTAATGGGTAATTGCGGCCTTGCCAGTTTCTGAAACAACCTGAAATGGCGGATTACTTTTGTCTGCAGCTAATGCTAAATCGACCGTACCTGAATCATTTTCAATTCGTCCTTTCACCTCAGCGATGTAGACCTTCTTGGTTTTACGGTCTTGGAATTGGGTTTTTAAATGAGATTCAGCTTTTTTATTACGTGCAAACACCATAATGCCTGAAGTATCGCAGTCTAAGCGGTGTACTAAAATAGCCTCGGGGAACAGCTTTTGAACACGTGTGATAGCACAATCGTGGGTTGCTAGTGCTTTACCCGGATTAGCAAGTAACCCAGCAGGCTTATTAATCACAATGATATCGCGGTCTTTGTAGCGAATATCAAGCCAAGGGATACTAGGAGGTTGGTAATCAAAAATTTGCATTAAGTGGCATCGGTTTACAAGAATAATCGGCTATTTTAGCAAACTTTTAGCTGTGCAGTAACGCTTAAACACACAGCATGTGGGTAATAATTGCAACTTAGAGGTGAGGTGAGTATTTATGGCAGGTATTGTTCTGGTGTTTTTCGGCTGTAAATACGGCTGTATGCCATTAACTGCGGGTAGAAGGTTCTAAATGCGATTTCAATATCAACATACAACTTATCGACATCTTTAATGGCCGTTTTAAAGAGTTCTGGCTTTGATATACGTCGGCTAACCCCTTCGATGGCTTTATTCATCCCTTGTTTAGTTTTATAGGCGGATAACCAGTCTTGTTCGATAATGCTAGGAGCAATAAGTTGCAGCTTTTCAGGCAGCTCTTCTGTGGTGTCTAAACTGTGATATGCCTTCTTAGTAAAATCGGCAAGTGAGTCTTGATGGTATTCTTCCCAATAAAAAGCCAAGTAATGATCAAATGCTAAATCGATAAGGATGGGAGCAACTCTTTTAGAGGATTTAGGGAACAATTTAATTAAATCCACAATTATTTCATGGCTATCGGTAATTTTATCAATTTGTCTATGTAGCCAAATTCCTTGCTGAAGATGTTTTGGGAAGTGTTTTATATCGCCTTTTGCAAAGTCACCAGCGAGATTGGCTGCCAAATGAGTATCACTAATATCGGCTAGATGTAGGTGTGCAAGAAAGTTCATATTTTGTACTTTTAATTTTTGAGTTTTTCAGTATGATGCTAAACCACGCAGACAGAAATTAACCATCAATTAGCATTTTTTATAAGTCTAGAATCAATCATATAGATTTCTACTCAAATGTCATTGCTATTATTTCTAAGGGACGTTGCGACATAATAAATAATCGGTTTAAGGATCACGGATGATGAAAAACTGGATAATGTCAGTATTGGGACAGCAACCTAATCGTAAACGCACAAAAATCGAAATTGATCTCCGCTTTGAAAAGCAATCCTTTCGCCCTGAACCCCAAGCGCTTGCCGAAGAAAACGATTCAATTAAAACCCATTCCGGTATCCCTGATTTAGACAGTAATGTGAGTCAATTTAAATCACCTAATTCCAAATAACGATTCACTCATAGATAGTAGACTTCATTGTATTAACAGCTTTGGCTGTTACTCGCTTTTCACTCTAGCCGATGATTAATATTCGGGCATCGGATTTACTGTGTAATCTTCAAGCACTATTTATTGCGATAAACTTGATATTAACGGCTGGTAGTCCTAGACTAGCGCCCGTTTTTATTGTCCTTTGAATAGAGTATAGATATGCGCGTTGCTGACTTTTCTTTTGATTTACCTGATGAACTTATTGCTCGTTACCCAATGGCAGAACGTAATGCATCAAGATTACTAACGCTTGATGGAAATAGCGGTGCATTAGAGGATCAGCAATTTACTGACGTATTATCAAAGGTTAATCGTGGCGATTTAATGGTGTTTAATAACACTCGCGTTATTCCTGCACGTTTGTTTGGCCAAAAAGCGTCAGGTGGAAAGTTAGAAATACTTGTCGAAAGAATGTTGGATGATAAGCGTATTTTAGCCCATGTGCGTTGCTCAAAATCCCCAAAAGTTGATTCAATCGTTATCTTAGATGGCGGTTATGAAATGACAATGCTCAAGCGTCATGACGCATTATTCGAACTTGAATTAGACGCTGATAAAACAATCTTAGAAGTGTTAGAAGAAGTGGGCCACATGCCGCTTCCGCCATACATCGACCGCCCTGATGAAGATGCAGACAAAGAGCGCTATCAAACGGTTTATAATCAAACCCCAGGTGCAGTCGCAGCGCCAACAGCAGGCTTGCATTTTGATGATGCCATGCTTGCGGCGTTAAAAGATAAAGGGGTTAACATTGCTTTTGTTACTTTGCATGTCGGTGCTGGCACCTTTCAACCTGTTCGAGTTGATACGATTGACGAGCACGTGATGCATTCTGAGTGGGCTGAAGTCTCGCAAGAAGTTGTCGATTTAATCGCTGAAACCAAAGCTGCGGGTAATCGCGTGATTGCCGTAGGAACCACTTCGGTTCGTTCACTTGAAAGCGCAGCTAAAGCAAGTGGGGAGGCTCCTCTTGCCGCGTTCAGAGGCGATACGGATATCTTCATTTTCCCTGGTTACGAATTTAAAGTGATTGACGCAATGGTGACCAATTTCCATTTGCCCGAGTCGACGTTGATTATGTTAATTAGTGCATTTTCGGGTTTTGACAATGTGATGAATGCCTATCAACACGCGATCGAACAAAAATACCGCTTTTTTAGCTATGGCGATGCCATGTTTTTAACTAAAAAAGCCCCGTAACGTTTGATTTTGATCTAAAATACCCGCCCACAGAGGTGGGTATTTTTTTGGGTTAATTTTAGCTTTAACCTTGAAGTTATCGCTAATGCCCTCATGTCTTATGCAACAACAACGAGTCAGACTGTTTATCTGGCAAGGTGAAATATGAATTTTGAACTTGATACAACAGACGGACGCGCACGTCGCGGTCGTTTAGTTTTTGAACGTGGTACGGTTGAAACCCCAGCATTTATGCCAGTTGGTACTTACGGTACTGTAAAGGGTATGACACCAGAAGAAGTCCGTGCAACGGGTGCTGATATTCTATTGGGCAACACGTTCCATTTGTGGCTACGTCCTGGTGAAGAAATCATGCGTAAGCATGGTGATTTACATGACTTTATGAATTGGCAACGTCCTATTTTAACCGACTCGGGTGGGTTCCAAGTATTCAGTTTGGGTGATATTCGTAAAATCACCGAAGAAGGCGTGCACTTTCGTTCACCAATTAATGGTGAGAAGATTTTTTTAGATCCAGAAAAGTCGATGCAAATTCAAAACTCATTAGGCAGTGATGTTGTGATGATTTTTGATGAATGTACTCCTTACCCTGCAACACATGATGAAGCGCGTAAATCGATGCAAATGTCTTTGCGCTGGGCGCAACGTTCACGTGACGAGTTTAATCGCTTAGAAAATCCTAATTCGCTGTTCGGCATCGTTCAAGGTGGCGTTTACGAAGATTTACGTGATGAAAGCGTTAAAGGGCTAACTGACATTGGCTTTGATGGTTATGCTGTCGGTGGGTTAGCCGTTGGTGAGCCTAAAGAAGATATGCACCGCATCCTTGAGCATGTATGTCCTCAGTTACCACAAGATAAACCTCGTTATTTAATGGGCGTAGGTAAACCTGAAGATTTAGTTGAAGGCGTACGTCGTGGCGTTGATATGTTCGATTGTGTAATGCCTACACGTAATGCCCGTAATGGCCATTTATTTACATCAGAAGGCGTGATTAAAATTCGTAACGCTCGCCATCGTGATGATACATCGCCATTAGATGAAAGCTGTGATTGTTATACTTGTAAGAACTACTCACGTGCTTACCTGTATCACTTAGATCGCTGCAATGAGATTCTAGGTGCTCGTTTAAACACCATTCACAACCTACGTTACTATCAAATTTTGATGGAAGGTTTGCGTGGTGCTATTCAGACGGGTACATTAGACGCCTTCGTGACAGATTTCTACACCAAGTTAGGTCGTGAAGTTCCACCTGTACCAGAGTTAAAAGACTGATTTTTAATTTAGAAAACAAGAAGAGAGTAATATGTTTATTTCAAATGCATACGCAAACGCAGCAGGCACTCCACAAGGTGGCGGCACTATGGAACTGATTTTCATGCTAGTAGTTTTTGGCTTGATCTTCTACTTCATGATTTTCCGTCCTCAGTCTAAGCGTGTTAAAGAGCACAAAAACTTAATGTCAGCATTAAGTAAGGGTGATGAAGTGCTAACAAGCGGCGGCATTTTAGGCAAGATTGCTAAAATCAGTGACGACAGTGATTACGTTTTATTAAGCATTAATGAAACTAGCCAAATCACTATTAAAAAGGATTATGTTGCAGCGGTATTGCCTAAAGGCTCTATCCAGTCGTTGTAAGCCAAGAGGGCTCAGGTGTGTTAAATAAATACCCAATGTGGAAAAACATCATGGTGTTGCTTGTCATCACCATTGGTGGTTTCTATGCAATTCCAAACCTTTTTGGTGAGGACCATGCGGTACAAGTCGTAGCGACTCGTGGCGCGGAAGTCACGGCTTCAACACTATCGTCAGTAAATGGATTACTTGAGAGTAAAGGCATTGCGGTTAAGCGCGCTGAGCTCGAAGACGGGCAATTAATTGTCCGTGTTCAAAATGCTGAACAGCAATTGTTAGCAAGAGAAGCCATTGCTGAAAGTTTAGGTGATAAATATACCGTTGCGTTAAATCTAGCGCCTGCTACTCCAGAGTGGCTTGAAGCTGTTGGCGGAACGCCAATGAAGCTAGGTCTAGATTTACGTGGCGGTGTTCACTTCTTAATGGAAGTGGACATGGGGGAAGCCATCCGCAAGATGGAAGAAGCCAAAATTGCTGACTTTAGAAGTCAATTACGTGAGCAAAAGATTCGTTATGCTGGTGTCAGAAAAACAGCAAAAGGATTGGAAATTAAGTTCCGTGATGCTGATAACTTGGCAAAAGCTGAGCGCTACTTAAAATCATTAAGTAACGACATGGTATTTACCGACAACAGTGTTGGTGAAAACTATATGCTTCACGCAAATATGAGTGATGTATACCTTAAGCAAATTAAGGAAGAAGCTCTTCAGCAAAACATTACGACTATCCGTAACCGTGTTAATGAGCTAGGTGTAGCTGAGCCCGTGGTACAGCGTCAAGGTGCTGAGCGCATCATTGTGCAGCTTCCTGGTGTTCAAGATACTGCTCGTGCAAAAGAAATTCTTGGTGCAACAGCATCGATTGAATTTCGTATGGTTGACGAAAATGCGGATCAAGCAGCAGCTGCAAATGGTCGAGTACCAGCCTCTTCTGAAGTATACCCTCGTCGCTCTGGCGGTATTGCTGTATTGAAAAAAGAAGTCATGTTAACGGGTGATCATATTACCGGTGCACAACCTTCTTTTGATGAATACAGTCGTCCTCAAGTGTCTATTAACTTAGATGCGAAAGGCGGTAATATTTTCTCTAACGTGACCAAAGATAACATTGGCAAGCCAATGGCAACGTTGTTCATTGAATATAAAGATAGCGGGCAACGTAATCCTGACGGCACGGTAAAAATGACTAAGATTGAAGAAGTCATTTCTGTTGCTACGATTCAGGCGCGTCTTGGTCGTAACTTTGTGATTAATGGTCTTGATCATGCCGAAGCACAAAGCCTGGCATTATTGTTACGTGCCGGTGCCTTGATTGCGCCTGTGACGATTGTTGAAGAACGTACAATTGGTCCAAGTCTAGGTGCTGAAAACATCGAAAACGGTAAAATGGCAATGATTTGGGGTATGGCAATCGTACTTATCTTCATGCTGGTTTATTACCGTGCATTTGGTGTTATTGCTAACTTAGCGCTTACTGCTAACTTAGTGATGGTTGTTGGTGTGATGTCAATGATTCCTGGAGCGGTACTAACGCTTCCTGGTATTGCTGGTATGGTACTGACTGTCGGTATGGCGGTTGATGGTAACGTCCTTATTTTCGAACGTATTCGTGAAGAATTACTGGCAGGCCGTAGTGTGCAACAAGCGATTCATGAAGGTTACGGTAACGCATTTTCTACTATTGCTGATGCGAACATTACCACCTTTATGACAGCCTTGATTTTGTTTGCTGTGGGTACGGGTGCTGTAAAAGGTTTCGCTGTAACTCTAATGATTGGTATCGCAACGTCTATGTTTACTTCTATTGTGGGAACTCGCGTAATTGTGAATCTCATGTGGGGTGGTAAACGCGTTAAGAAACTATCTATCTAAGGGAGGAGTTGACCATGTTACAAATATTTTCAGTTACCAAAATGATCGACTTCCTAAAGCATGCGAAAGTCATCAGTATTTTTTCAATGTTTTTGGTTATCGCCTCTTTAACCTCTTTAGGTGTAAAAGGGATTAACTGGGGACTTGATTTTACTGGCGGAACTGTCGTAGAACTTGAGTTTTCGAAACCTGTTGATCTACTTGAACTTCGCGCTCAGTACGAAACTGATGCCGCAAGTGGTGCCGTGGTTCAAAACTTTGGTTCAAGCCGAGATGTGTTAATCCGTTTACCTGTACTTGAGGATCTGAAAAGTGAAGTTCAAGTTGCAGCTGTAATGGATGGCGCACAAACTATCGATGCTGGCGTTATTCAAAAGCGAGTTGAGTTTGTTGGTCCACAAGTGGGTAAAGAGCTTGCAGAGCAGGGTGGCCTTGCGGTTATCGTAGCATTAATCTGTATTCTTATTTATGTATCTTTCCGTTTCGAATGGCGTTTGGCAATGGGCTCTGTAGCCGCACTTGCCCATGACGTTATCGTAACATTAGGTATTTTCTCAATTTTACAACTTGAGTTTGATTTGACAGTTCTAGCTGGCTTATTGACCGTTGTTGGATACTCATTAAACGATACTATTGTTGTTTATGACCGTATCCGTGAGAACTTCCTTAAGATGCGTAAAGGCGGACCAAATGAAGTGGTAAATACGTCTATTACCCAAACAATGAGCCGTACCATTATCACAACAGGTACTACGCTGGTTGTTGTCATCGCCTTGTTCCTAAAGGGCGGTAGTATGATCCACGGATTTGCGACAGCGTTATTATGCGGTATTTTCGTTGGTACATATTCTTCAATCTATGTGGCAAGTTACCTTGCAATTAAACTGGGTATCTGTCGTGAGCACATGATGCCTGTTGAGATTGAAAAAGAAGGTGCTGACCAACCTTCAATGATGCCGTAAACGGTATTAATCTAAAAAAGCCACTCTATTGAGTGGCTTTTTTGTATATAAATTAAGGTTTTTGATGGCTAAAGTGTGTTGCTGTTTGCCATTATGTTCTGTAACTAGCGCTCAATTAGCACTGCTGTTGCGCTACTAAGTGCTGCACGACAAACGGCTGTAGCTGTTGAATGAATTTTATGTTGCCGTTGTGGTTGATATCAAGTTCTACCCAACCGTCTGTTGAAAGTTGTGATAAACGATTTATGTGTAAGGCAGTCTTTTGTTCGTAATCTGAGTTTGGCACCCAATGTCCGTTTAATTGCACAATTCCGGCTACTGTGTGCAATCGACTGATATTGAAAGGTATCACAGTGAGGTTATTTCCATTTGGTAGTTAGCTTGCCCCTTTTCACCAGAGGTAAAGCTGCCTTTGCCGTCAATATTCGCTAGCTCTCCTTGTCCTGAATTCGGCACGATGATAAAACTACTGATTGCGACGCCTTGCTTAAACTTACCGTTATGCTGCAACACGAAACTACCAGACTTGCCGTTGATAGTGACTTCGACATTTTCATAGCCACAAAATACCGCTTGGGCATCGGTTGTATAACACATAATGTACTTGGGCTGACTGACGCCCTCAAGATCACCAGAATACATTTGGGTTATACTGGCTGATGTTTGCTTTGCTCCATCTGGGTGCTGAATATCAGTGGTTTCATCCCAACTAGTTATTTGAAAAATGCCTGATATATGAAGTGTCATACCAATCTCCTTTGAGTGCACTCCTTTAAGTACCTTGTTGAGCATATATTGAGTATAAAGTTTAATCAATGCTCGACATTAAGAACCATTTACAAGTAGGATGATTAAAAATTTGCCAGCAGAGCAATAGCTGTAGGAATAATAATGGAAGATAGAAAAGTATTACTCACCGGTGGAAACTTACTTCAAGCCCATACGTGGAAAGGCTTACTCGAGACCCATGGCATTATGGTTGAACTCACGGGTGAAGCGCTTGTCGGTGGTGTTGGTGAGTTACCAACTGAAATGCAAACTGTCGATTTATGGGTGAATCAGCATCAAGTTGAAAAAGCCCGTAACTTATTAGAGTCCCATGATATGGAACGTCCACAATGGCAATGCTTACAATGCCATGAAATGAATGAGGGCAGTTTTGAATTATGCTGGCAATGCAGCTCCCCACAAAGTACTCCTCATAATTAATCTATAATCAATCATTATTCTTGATAGCAAAATTGACTAGGACAACCGAGTCAGTTAATGGGATAGTGAGTGATATTGTTCACGACTGTTTTCAGTCATTGTGATTTCTTTGAGAGTGATAAATGCAATACTTTCCATTGTTTGTGGATACAAAAGAATTAAAAGTGTTAGTGGTTGGCGCTGGTGAAGTCGCTACTCGTAAATTAGATTTACTCTCACGCACCGAAGCCCATATTGACGTTATTGCCCCTGAAATTGCTGATGAGGTCAAGGCCTATCAAAAGCGAGGTCGAATTTCATTATTTCAGCGAAGTGTCAATACGGATGATATGACAGGTTATGATTTACTTTACATGGCTACAGCTAATGCGCAGCTGAATATGGATTATGCCGTTATTGCCCGTGAAAAAGGCATTTGGGTAAATGTTGTTGATAATCCAAGCTATTGCCGTTTTATCACCCCATCGATTGTCGACAGAGGCCGATTAGTCGTTGCTATTAGTACTGCTGGGGCTGCTCCTGTATTTGCTCGTACCATTCGCTCTCGCCTTGAAACTATGTTGCCGCAATCATTGAACCCTTTATTTGATTTTGTTGCCTCAAAGCGGGTAGAAGTACAGCAGCGAATTACATCAGGTAAAGAGAGGCGCTTGTTTTGGGAACGTTTTTTTCAGCAAAATAATGACAGGTATGACACCGTCACCGAAAGTCACTATCAAGAAGCGTTTTCTCAAATATCTCATCAAGGTGAAATTCTACTGTTCAATAAACATGATGATGCCAATTTGCTGCCTATAGCGGCCATGCCATTACTGCAAAAAATTGACATTTTTTATACCGAAGCAGAGCGAGACGAGTCGACAAATACAATTAACGAGCTTGTTCGTCGAGACGCAAGTCGAGAAATCATTCCCAGTTTAAGCCAATTAGCTGAACAGTATAATCATGGTGATAAAGTATTACTGGTGGTCGACGACAGTATGTTAAACAAATTAAAGGCACATTTTCCTATGGCAAAACACCTGCAACCAGGCGCTCTTTAATCACAACTTGCCAATTATTTAGCGCTGATGATAACTGACCATGTTAATACGCTAGGTGATCGAGTCAGAGATAAGTTCAAGCCGAGTTTCATACTGAAGTTAAACAGTATAAACTCGGTTTTTTTATTTTATTGGAATCCCCATGGCGCCCAAAGCTACCGTTTATAAAGCCGCTCTTCAAATTGCTGATATGGACAGACATTATTATGCTGACCACCAGTTGACGATTGCACAACACCCTTCTGAAACTGAAAGCAGAATGATGGTACGTATTTTGGCTTTTATTATGAATGCGTCGGACTCGCTTCAATTCAGTAAAGGTTTGTGTGTTGATGATGAACCTGAGTTATGGGAAAAAAGTTTATCTGATGAAATTAACCTGTGGATTGAGTTTGGCCAGGCTGATGAAAAGTGGCTGCGTAAAGCTTGTGGCCGCTCAAAACAGGTTCAGTTAATTACTTATGCTGGCCGCAGCGTACCGATTTGGTGGCAGCAAAATGAGCAAGCATTACAACGTTATAAAAATCTGTCAGTGTTTAATATTGACGAAGAAGCCGTTAAAGCGATGGCAGTTTTTGTCAATCGCAATATGAAGTTACAAGTCAGTATCAGTGATGGCGAAATTTGGCTATCTGATGACAGTAATAGTCTGATGATCCTGCCACAACGGCTTAAATAATATCGCAGCAAATTTGGACTATAATTTGTAGGTTACCAAGTCTTTGTAAAACGACGAGCACCGATTTAATAATAACCTAGATTTATCTTAATCTAGGTTAGTTCGGATTATTAATCGATGGCCTACCAATCGAAGTAAGTGATTGTTTAATGATAACTGTGATAGCGTTAACTAACTGATTAAAGGCATATTGCAACCATATCTATATCACCTGATTCAGGGCAACTTACATTGAAACAACCTAAAAGACTCGATAACGAATTGGAATTTGTATTAGTTCAGTCTATTAAGGAAGTGACGATGAAGACGTTATCATTACATGGGGTCGATAAAATCGATCTTCTTGCCCAACCAGAAGTCTCAGAACATATTAATTTATTTTCCGCAGCAACCTCTGTATTTACCGATTTTAAATTACTCAAACCATTGGTTATTAAGTTAAACACTGCTGCAGTAGATGTTGAACACTTAATGAAGCAGTCCCATGTGAGGCTTAAAATTGTTATCGATGAAAGAGGGTACTTTATGGGCTTAGTAAGTTTACAAATGCTCCACAGTCAAGAAATGCAAAAACATGTGGCTCAAGGCTTCCCACGCGAGCAATTATTACTTTCTGACTTTATGTTGCCCAAAAGTGCGCTTAAAGCTATCCATTATGAAGATCTTCTTAATGCGAGGATCAGTGATGTGATCGAGACGCTGAAACGCTCTCAACATCAACATTGTTTGGTGGTTGATAATAAGTTGAATGTGATTAGAGGGCTTATTTCTGCAAATGACATTGTCAGAAAGCTCAAGCTTCCTATCGATGTAAATCAAAACCCAAGCTTTATGGAAATATTCGATAGCATTGAAAAAGTTAAACTTGCCAGTTAATCAGCAACGTATTGTTTTTAATGAGCAAAAATAATATCGTATTATAAAGCCCTCTAAATAAATGATTTATGCACATTAGAAAAGCGACCAAGGATGATGCTGCCGTTGCATTTGAAATTCGTAATCTTGCGATTTTAGCTCAATGTAAAGGCCACTATGAGGATGAGACTTTGCAAAAGTGGACCGAAGGCAGTCTTCCCGCACACTTTGTGACAGACTTTGCCGCTAATGGCTATGTATCCATTATGAATGACAATATTGTGGGTGTGGGGATGATAAACCTGACCACAGGTATGGTCGATGCTATGTTTGTGCGGCCAGAGTATATTGGTCAAGGGTTTGGAAAACAGATGATTCAGTACCTTGAATTACAAGCACGCAAAGCACAATGCAAAAAATTATCTTTGGATGCGTCACTCAACGCTGTCGACTTTTATCGTGCTTGCGGTTTTGAAGGACAGCGAGAGGCTATTTTTTACTCGCCTAGAGGCATTGAATTAACTTGCTTACCTATGACGAAAGCGCTCTTGTGATGAAGCGCTGTGATGAAACTGTCTTATGAAGCAGCCTGTATACTCATCATTAACCCAAAACAAAAAAAGCCTCTTAGTGAGGCTTTTTTGTTGTGGCCATATTATTATTTTACTGATGTGCGATAAGCTGTTCAAAGCCCCCGCCATTATAGGTTTGGGTAAAACCTGCTTCCACAAGGTCGTTATTGGCAATACCGCTTCTTCTTCCACTTCTGCAATACAATACAATCGCCGTATCTTTATCAAGCTTTTGTTTGGTTAATTGCTTTAGTACCAATTCAAAAGGAATGTTAATCGCTCCATCTAAATGACCAGCTGCAAACTCTTGCTCTGTACGCACGTCAATGATCATGGCGCCATTATTAATTTTATCCCAAGCGACCGCTGGAGGCATTTCATCAGCAATAGATACTGTCGACAGCACCAGTGCTAAGCCAGCGAATAGGAGTAAAGCGACTTGATTTAAAAAGCGTGTAGGGTGTTGTTGCACAATGAATCCTCTATGGTTTGTCGGTCATTGCCAACTCTGCAGCAGGCTTAGCGCCGAGTTTTTTAAATAATATTGCTGCAGGGCAAAAACCAGTAAAAGCACTTTGTAATAGATTAGCGCCTACAAATACCGTTAGCCAGATAAAATTATGATTTACCCAAGCTGTTAACGCCATTGATAGCAATACCATAAAGCCTGCAAAAGCCATAATTATGCGTTCCAAAGACATGCTTATCTCCTTAGTTTGATGGTCGATTTTTCATTACGCTGTAATACAAAATCGGAATAACAATCAGGGTGAGCAAACTGGATATAAAAATGCCAAAAATTAAGCTAATAGCTAATCCATTAAAAATGGGGTCATCAATAATGAATAAAGCCCCAATCATCGCAGCAAAAGCGGTGAGCATAATCGGTTTTGCTCTGACCGCACCAGATTGAATAACCGCTTGCTCAAGTGGTACACCTTTAGCCGTTTCTAGTTTGATAAAGTCCACCAATAGGATTGAGTTACGGACAATAATGCCTGCAAGTGCAATCATGCCTATCATCGATGGGGCTGTGAAGTGAGCACCAAGCAGCGCATGCCCTGGCATAACACCTATGATGGTTAGTGGAATAGGTGCCATGATGACCAAAGGCACTAAGTAAGATTTAAAATGTCCTACAACAAGCAAATAGATTGCAATCATGCCAATGGCATAGGCAATTCCCATGTCTCTGAAGGTTTCATAGGTAATCTTCCACTCGCCATCCCACAAAATGGCTATGGTGTCTAATCCATCTGGTTGATTGATCAAATGTTGCTGTACAGGGAAAGGATTCACGCCACTTAGATTGTCTTTTTCAATATCGGCATACATAGAGAACATGCCATATAGCGGGCTGTCTGTTGGGCCTGCCATATCAGCCACGACCATGATCATTGGCAGCATGTTTTTATGGATAATAGGGGTATTGATATTACCGTGCTCGACCTTAACTACGTCATTAAGGCGAACAGGTTCTCCGTGACTATTGTTAAGTGTTAATTGAAGAAGCTGTTGTAAATTAATTTTAGCTTGCTCAGAAGCTTGCAGCTTAATGGGAACGGGCACCTGAAAGTCTTGGTTTCGAATGTAACTAACATGTTCACCTTCTATTGCACTCGTAAGGGTGGTTACAATATCTTGATACTGTAATCCCATTAATTGCGCCTTACTTCTGTCAATATACACTCGCCATTGAGATGCTTGAGCAGGAAGGTAAATATCCACATCGACCACATGCTCAGTTTGTTCAAATCGCTGTTTAAGCTTGTTGGCTGTTTGTTCACGCAGTGCGGTTGTGGGGGCGTAAACCTCAGCCAGTATTGGTGACCAAACTGGTGGACCTGGAGGGACTTCAACAATTTTGATATTGGCTTGGTAAGGGGCACCAATGTGTTGTAATTGGCTGCGAACGGCTGTGGCAATTTGGTGGCTATCTCGGGTTCGATGAGCTTTATCGACCAAGTTGACTTGAATATCACCTAACTCTTGGCTTTGGCGCATAAAGTAATGCCTTACAAGGCCGTTAAAGTTAATTGGTGCATGCGTACCAGCGTAAAGCTGAAGGTGGTCGACTTCATCAACTGTGAGCAAGTGATCACCCAATGCTTTTAGTACTCGCTGTGTTTGTTCCACAGGCGTCCCTTCAGGCATATCGACTAAGACTTGAAACTCTGATTTATTATCAAATGGCAGCATTTTCAAAATGACTGCTTGTCCAACAGGTAATGCAACCGCTATAGCAATTAAAAAGATGATGGCACCAGTGAGTCCTAAGCGGGCTAACCTTGCTTTTTCGCCGATTAAAAACGGTGTCATCAGCCAGGTAAATAGACGCTGTAATTGACTACCTTTAGTGGATAACGGCTGCTGGTCTGCAAACTTGTTCGCCACAGGCTGTTCTGAAATAAGGTTATTCGGCTCTGAATGACTGTTATTTGGGCTAAGGTTTTCACTCAGATTTTGGCGATGGTTTGCTCCATGCCTCAATAGCTTTAAACTCAGCCAAGGGGTTACAACAAATGCAACGACTAACGAAATAAGCATCCCCATACTGGAATTTATCGGAATAGGGCTCATATAAGGCCCCATAAGGCCAGAAACAAATGCCATTGGCATAAGTGCCGCTATTACGGTAAACGTTGCTAGAATCGTCGGACCGCCAACCTCATCGACAGCTAAAGGGATAAGGTTTTTGAAGTCTTTATTGCCTAACGCCATATGACGGTGAATATTTTCAACAACGACAATGGCGTCATCGACCAATATTCCGATAGAAAAAATTAAAGCAAAAAGCGAGATTCGATTGAGGGTGAACCCCCATGCCCAAGAAGCAAATAAGGTCATGGCTAAGGTGATAATAATAGCAATGCCGACAACCATTGCTTCACGCCTTCCCATTGTTATCAGCACCAATATGACAACCGCTAAGGTAGCAAAGACTAACTTCAGTATCAGAGTATTGGCTTTATTACCTGCAGTTTCTCCGTAATTTCTTGAAACCGTGACTTCGACATTATTTGGTATCAGCAGGTTGTCGACTTTATTCAAACGTTCAAGAACTTGAGCGGTTATATCGACGGCATTCTCGCCAGTTTGTTTACCGATAGCGATAGTTACTGCAGGGTAAACACCTGACTTATCTAGATGCAGGACATGTTGAGTTGCAATATCAGTTGCTAAGTTAACCTCGGCAATGTCAGATAAATACACTGGGCTTTGATGCTCTTCTTGATTAGCCACCTTAATGACTAAATTTCTAACATCATCAGCACTTTGTAAAAACTGCCCCGTTTGTACTTTAATAAGTTGATTATTTTGGGTTAAGTCACTTGGCGATGAAATATAATTATTGCTGGTAATAACTTGCCTTAACTGGGAAAAACTAATGCCATAATGATTCATTTTAATGGGATCAAGCCTGACATTGACTGCTAGCTCTTGGCGGCCCATTGAGTAAATTTCGCGTGTGCCTTTAATGCGCTTAAATTCATTTTCAAGCTCAGTTGCCACAATGGTAAGAGATTCTGGTGTTACATTTTCATCTTTCGACCATAACGTTAATCCGACAATCGGAACATCATCGATTCCACGCGGTTTAATCAATGGTGAACCAATTCCTGCCGCTTGATTGAACTTATCTTGGTTTGATTGGAGCTGGTTGTATAAATTGACAATAGCGTGATCTCTAGGTACTCCGACATCAAATACAGCGATAATTAATGCGCCATCATTCATTGAAAAAGAGTAAAGGGTATCGATGCCTTTTAATTCAGAGATGATTTTTTCAGCCGGTAAGGTGACTTGCCTTGCTACTTCATCTGGAGTGGCACCTTGGTAAGGAATGTAGACATCAGCAAAGGTCACATCAATCTGCGGTTCTTCTTCTTTTGGTGTGACAACAATAGCGAATAAGCCCAGTAATATTGCCAGTAATGCAATTAATGGGGTCATCGCGCTTGACTGAAAAGCCTGAGCGATTTTTCCAGAAATACCAAGAGTCTGTGATTTGGTCATAACTACTTCCTGGCTTATTTATCGTTGTTGGTAGACTGGAGTATGAACTGGCTTGCTTGAGCAAGAATAATATCGCCATCCATCAATCCAGCATCAATAATTACGCTTGGGTTATCGCTACTATTAGCCATAGTTCTGACCCTGACTTGAGTCTGCACAAAGTTGTCAGCTTGCTTTATAAAGACTGCAGTGTAGTCACCCCGTCTAAAGATGGCCGATTCTGGAACGACAATGTGTGGTTGCTTTTTGCCTGAAATCGCGATTTTTACCCATTCACCCGCTGTGTATTCTGTTTCTCTAACAGGTAAATTTACTCTGATCTGGTAGGTTTGACTTGGCGACTGCAAAAATGAGAATGGAATAATATCACTTGATTGAATGATAACGCCTGAAGCTAGCTCGATAGTAACCTTAGTATCAGTTGTGACATATGATTGATATTGCTGCGGAAGCTGAAATACTGCGCGCATATCGTCGATAGCGTAGCCTGCATAAAGTGGCTGACCAACAGTAACGGTTTCGCCTTGCTCGACAAAGCGTTGTGTTACTCGTCCACTAAATGGCGCGCTCACAGTGGTGTAATTTAAGGTTTCTTTGGCGGTAATTAATTGAGCTTTTGCTGCGGAAACTGCTTGAAAGCTGGCAGTAGCATTGGCGGTGGCTTCATCCATTGCGCCTTTAGATATGGCTCCTTTGGGGAAAAGGGCCTGATAACGAGTGAACTGGGCTTGTGCTTCAATGTTTTTAGCTTCCGCTCTTGCTAATTCAGCTTCAGCAGCAGCAAAACTCGCGCCTTGTTCTTTACTGGTGATTTCTAATAATGGTGAACCCGCAGGCACTAAATCGTTAATATCGTAATGAAGCGCAAGTATTCGTCCCGCCGTTTGAGCTGATACTGTTGCGGCTTTTACCGCTTCAATTTGACCATCAAAATAGAGCTGCTGAGCCTGTTCAACAGTTCTTATTGTTAATGTCTGCATGCTGGATTGATTAGGATGGCGCTCTGAACGGATATCGTCGCTCGCTTGCGCTGGGGACAGTGAAGCGTTACCTATAAATAGCCCAATAAATAAAACCCATTTTAAAAGCATGATGACACCGTTAATAATTATCCATAAGAAAATTCTAATGGACTTTTTATGCTGTGGCAATTACTTTATGAGAAAAATCTAATGGAAGGTATCAATGTTACAAATTAAACGTAAAAAAAACGCCTAAGTAAACTTAGGCGTTTTCATCGCATTCATGTGAACGATTGAATCGTTAAATTTAGAAGTTGTAGTTGTATTGCAAAGAGAAGTAGTTAGCACCTGATTCAGTATAAGCACTGACCTGTCCAACTAATGCACTTTGCTCAAGAACATGAACTTTCTCACCGTCAACTAAGGTGTAACCAAAGTCTAGGCTAGAGTTTTGGTTGATGTTGTAAGTAAAACCAGCTGAATACCAGATACGATCTGAATCAGGAATTGATAATGATGATACTTCGCCCACTACCCCTTGGTCATTTGCGATACCCGCTCTTACTGTCCAATTCTCATTGATATCGTAAGTTGCACCAAAGCTTAAGAACCACGAGTCTTTCCAATTGTATTCTTTTAAGATTGCTTCACTTGAGCCTGCATCACCATCGACTAAACCGATGTGGTCGAATGTGCTCCATTGAGTCCATTGCGCTGTATAGTGAACAGCAAATTTTTCAGTTAACTGATGGAAACCAGCGAACTGAGCAATGTCAGCCATTGGGATTTCAATTTCATCAAAATTTTCAGCAGGTGTTAGTGGGTTCGCATTGTAAGAGATGTCACCAGAAGCTTTCATCTCAGGGCTGAAACGGTAGCTAAAGCCAAATCTGTGGTTTTCATTAATTTCGTAAGCTAAACCAATGATGCCACCTACAGCCCAGCCATCAGCATCTACATCAACAAGGTTTAAAGCAATAGGATCCATTCCTGGAGCCAGAGTTAAATCACCTGAACGGGTTAACGTACCAGAACCTTGGATGATATCTAAACCTAAACCTAAGCTTAAAGAATCGTTGATACGGTATGACATGCTTGCATTTAAGTTGATAGTGACAACTTCGGTGTTACCTAACAAATCAATAGGGGTGTTGAAGTCTTGGTTATTATTTAACTCACCAAGATCCGTGCCTGTACCGTAGTTGCTGAATGCGGCAAAACCGAAAGCGATTTTGTCATTTACTGGATTGATGTAGTAAAAGTTAGGGATAACTTTATTTTCAGCAGCATTATCTAAGCTACCTAAGTGGTTCGTGCCACCGAGTATAGTGTCATATTGAACGTCGCTAACTTCAACATTGATGTCAGCATAGGTCATGCCTACAGAAATTGCTGTTTCATCAAACAATGCCATTGCTGCCGGGTTACGTGCTAAAACTGATGCATTATCTGCAATGATTGCATCACCAGCCATTGCACGGCCAATACCTGTAGCTGATTGGCTATTAAGTTGGAATCCAGCTGCCATGGTTTGTGTGCTAGCTAATGTCACTGCCATCGCAAGCAAGGTCTTGTTGAATTTAGTCATCATTTTTTCTCATCGTTGTACGTCAGTTTATTAATTTCCTAAACGCTGCCGTTTAAGTCCCCAATTAACACCAACTTTAATAATGCGGGCATATTAGGTAACAGTTGTCATCCCTGCAACTCCGACCAGTTGCTAGTTATTGTTAACTTTAGGTTAATTGTGCATAGTCGAGTATTTCATAGAATTTGAGTAAATACTCTATAGCGCCTGAACTGTATGGGTTCTATGATTTTATTGATAAATTAAAATGTTGCTAGCTGGTTAATTTTGCAACAAGTGGGCAGCAAGATTATTTTTAAAAAAATGGTACAGATGTACGCTGAAAGACCCAATTATTGAAAACTCACAATAATTGAGTCTATTGAAGATTAAAGAGAAGCTTTGAAATTATCGAATTGAGTCTTAATGTTGTCGGTTGGAGGCGACAACTTACTGAATACAAAGCCAGCGATGCTAGCAAATAAGAATCCAGGTAGAATTTCATATAAATCGAACAATCCGCCTGACAGTTGCTTCCATATCACAACAGTTAACGCACCGACTACGATTGTCGCAATTGCACCATTTCGGCTATAGCCTTTCCAGAATAATGCTAGCAATACGACCGGTCCAAATGCCGCACCGAAACCAGCCCAAGCATAACTGACTAAATCGAGAACTTTACTGTCAGGATTTAAGGCGATGACGATAGCAATTATTGCAATGGCAAGAACGCCAAAACGACCAACTAACATGAGCTCCTTATCCGATGCTTCGGGGCGTAACCATTTGCGATAGAAGTCTTCTGTAATAACACTTGAGCATACAAGTAATTGAGAATCGATAGTACTCATAATGGCTGACAGAATTGCCGCAATTAAAATACCACCAATCCAAGGGTTGAATGCCACTTGTGCTAAATGGATAAATACGGTTTCTGAATTAGCTAAAGGGGCATCAGCAAAATAGATAGTGCCAGCAATACCAGTCGCTAACGCACCAACTAATGCTACTAGCATCCAACTCATGGCGATTCGGCGTGACAAAGGAATGTCATCAGGGCTACCAATGGCCATAAAGCGTGACAGAATATGTGGCTGACCAAAGTAACCTAAGCCCCACGCAAGCAATGACACTAAACCTATAGTGGTCATGTTGCTGTGTAGCAGCGACAGCATTTTAGGGTCTAAGGTTTCTAATGCGACTTGTGTATCTGGTTTGCTGAAAATGGCGACAGGGACAATTAATAATGCAAGTAACATTAAACAACCCTGGAAAAAATCAGTCCAACTTACAGCAAAAAAACCACCAACAAACGTGTAGGCCACGATAATAATCGAACCAATCATTAAGGCGATGGTGTAATCAAGGCCAAATATTTGTTCAAATAAAATGGCACCACCGACCATGCCTGAAGATGTATAGAAGGTGAAAAATATTAAGATAGTAAACGCAGAGACTAATTTCAAAATGCCTTTTTTATCTTCAAAGCGTTTTTCAAAAAAGTCGGGTAGGGTAAGTGCATTATCAGCTGCTTGAGTATAGATACGAAGACGTCGAGCGACGAATAGCCAATTTAACCAAGCACCGAAAACTAAACCAATGCCAATCCAGGCTTCACCTAAGCCACCTAAATAAACAGCTCCAGGTAAACCTAATAACAACCAGCCTGACATATCTGATGCACCGACACTTAATGCTGTCACTGCTGGACCCATTTTTCGGCCGCCCAGAATATAATCGTCAACGGTGTCTGTTTTGCGGTAGGCCCAATAGCCTATGCCCATCATAAGGGCGAGATAACCAATAAAGGTAATGAGGATTGGAGCTTCAATTGCCATGCTACTTCCGTATTGTTCTGATTATTGTGCGACATGCTAACAGATGTTTGACCTAGTGCACAATTTTGAAAGGAAGTGTGAAGAGTTATTGACCGGCTAGTGAAAATTCACTAGCCGTTTTGTTACTTAAAAGAGTGAATATTAAATGAAAGTTTGCTCGATTTCATTTTTCACAAATTGCAAGTCAGCATCCTGTTCACCAACGAGTAACATGAAGGTGTCTGCAGTTTGAAAACCTAAACCTTGATAGTTTTTGTCAGCGAACGATTCTTCCGTAACCATACGATTTTCAGCGGGGACAATGAAAAGTGTCACCTTACCTTGTTCGCCTTCCATGACTAAATGTAAGCTTTTAACGCCTTGGAAGTCACAGTAAGAGGTGTAATACACTTTACCTGGTTGTTGGATAAATTTCGCATTCTCTAAACCGCTAATACCTGCCAGTTTAAAATTAACGTCTTCAAAGCCGACATTTTGATCTACTGATAATGCTTTAGGCTCATGGTATACATGCTCTAATGCATGTTCCGCTAAGGCAACAGGCGTAAATCTAAGCATGCTAACACTTAAGCCAATGACGAGCGCAACGGATGCTGCCATCGCCATTAAATAACGTGTTTGCTTTTTCTGTTGCTGATGTTTACCCAATTGTTGGCGTAAAATCAGTTTCTCTGCCAGATCATCAGGCACATCGATGTTCAGTGCGCTGGTAAGCTTACTGTCTAATGCTTTCAAGTCGTTGACGAGTTTGGCATCAGACTCAGACGCTTCAATCTGGGCCAAAAATTCTTCATCTTGGCTATTTGGGTCACCATAGGCATGGCGACGAAATTTTAGATCATCCATTTGATTGACCTCTAACTTCAGGAGACTCTAAGGCGTCTTTTAATTGATTCCGGGCGCGAAATAATCGCGTCATAACAGTGTTTCTATTGAGCTCTAATAAATCAGCAATCTCTTCACCACTAAATCCACCGATAAGTTGCAGTAATAGTGGCTCTCGATACTCAACCTCTAATTGACCTATTTGCTTGCGTAACCAATATTGTTCGGTCTGCTCTTCGGTTGTGGAAGACTTTTCATCTTCTAGCAACTCTTGTTCTACGTCACTGTAATCAAACTGCTTGCGTTCAAAGCGGCGAGCATTTTCACGGCGTAAAATCGTAATGAGCCAAGCTTTAGCCGCCTTATCATCCTTTAAAGAGTCTAAAGCACGCCAAGCGCGTAGAAACGTTTCTTGAGTGACGTCTTCAGCTACATGTTTATCGCCGATTAACCAATAGGCATATCGGTAGATATCAGTATGAAGTGCCCTGACGAGGCTGTCGTATCGTCGCTGTTTAGTTAGCATGTCAGATAAGACCGTGGGTTCGGACTTTTTATTTCGCAAGCTATCGAACATTTTATGACTTATTGTTAAATATTATGTTCGATAGCTTAAAAGGTTGGCTGTGAATAGCAAGCTTATTTACTGCTATGGGTTCAAGCTACTTAAAGGTGAAACATCGCTTTGTGTTTGATTTAACTGAGTTTGCTTTATCGCATTAATCAGTTTCTGTTTATCTATCACGACACTGTTTTGGCTATATTTGGCTTGTTGCAATTGTTCAATTGCCGCTGATAACTCAGGCGATAATTTTGCTATAGCAGATAAATTTATCGGTTTATTGAACTGAGAACCATACCATTTTTGTAGTAAAGCAATCACTTTCGATACATCATTATTATCACAAGCATCTTCTATATCTTGTAAACTAATTGCCGCTTTTACAGCGCTTTGTGCTGAGGTGATATCGGCTATTTGGGACGGCTTTTGACGTCTGGCTGTTAACCAAAGCGCCAAGGTTATTAGCCATAGTGTCGCAAATAACAAGGTTAACCAAGGCCATAATCCTGCTGTTGAGGAGGTCGTTTGTGGCTGTTCTGCCACTGTAGGTTGAACAGGGTTGATAGGGGCTGAACCTGTGATGGTGACAGTTCTTGCGGGGATAGTGGCATACTGCTGCTGACGTAAGTGTGGATTCCACCACGGCACTGAAATTTCAGGCAAGGTAAAAGTACCAGGTTGGGTTGGCACTATTGCAGTGGTTAAACTGTATTGAGCTATGACTTGATTCTCACGCACAATGGTTTGTCTGACTGGTTTTTCTGGGTAGGCTTTCAAGCCTTCAGGCATCGTAATTTTTATATCTGGTAAGCTGTTACTGTCAGCATTAGAGGCGACAATATTAATGGTTCTGGTGATTGGAGTTCCAATTTCAAACGCATTATTATCATTTTCTTCTGGCCATACTTCTTTAGCAATTAATAAATCACTGACTAACCAGTCACCTTGATATTGCTGAGGAATAGGGTTAATGACAATTTGAGTGTTTTCTGCACTCGCTTGCATTGGGCGGCTTTCATTAAAACCAAACATCCCGCCACGCCTTGGAGCTTCAACTAAAATATCTCCTGAAAACCCTGCACCTTTTATAGCCAAAGTACCAGGTGTGTCAGCAATGATTGAGTAAGTACGTTCGATAACTCGAAATCGACGTCCATCAACAATTTCAACTGAATCTTTATCTTCACCGATTTGTTTTATTTCAGCGCCAGATATTTCAGGTGAGCTGATGACGCCTCGTTGAAGTTCAGCGGCTAAAAATAGTTTTACTTGGTATGTCACAAGTTGACCAACATAGGCTTCTTGTGTACTTAATTCGCCTTCAATAAACAAATTACGCATTTGTTGCGGTTGGCTGCCCGCTTTGGCGACGGTTAACGTAATGGGATTAGATTTTACACCTTCCATTGTAAATGGCGGAATGGTCACAGTGCCTGCATTTTTAGCCGACAATAACACTTGCCAGCGGGTTTCTTTTGTTGTGTCAAAATTAACCATCTTTGTACTGCGGCCAACGCTTGTTCGGCCGACAACAAAGTCTTTTAGTAACACAGACGTATCTAATGACCCTGCGTTTAAATCAGCATCAGCAGTGACATTTAAAACAAAATATTCACCCTGCATGACAGGGTTTCTATCAACTGTTGCTTGAATTTGACTGACTGCAAAAACTTGCCCCGTAAAAAGAATAGTAAGAAGGGCGAAAACGATTCTGTTTACCACTGTTGTGTATCCTTAGGCAATTGGCCGCTTTGGCGACGCTTTTGATATTCTAATAGCATTTTATTTCTGATAAGCACTTGCGGATCTTCACTAACGGCACGCAATGCTCTCTCTAAATCTGCTGGTAACGGTTCTTCTGTAAGCTCACTGGCTGCAACAGATTGAGCTTGACTAGGTGAATCATCAGTAGGCTCAGGTTCTGTTGTGGTTGACGTTTGCTGTGAAGCGTTATTTGTGGATTCATTTGACGCATCTTCTGAAGTCGGTTCTGGCTCTGATGGCGATTTAGCCTCCATTTTTGCATCATTATTCGCAGACTGTTTGGGATCCTCAGTAGCATTGCTTTGTGCATCTTCTTGTTCTTGGGCGTTGTCTGATTGAGCCTGATCTGATTCAGATGAATTGGCATCTTGGCCATCTTGCTCATTTTGGGACTGCTTTTGTGAAGACTGGTCTTTTGATGCGCTGTCGTCTGAGTTCTGCTGTGATTGGTCATTTGATTGACTATCATCGCTCTGATTTTGTTCAGAATCTTTGGATTGATTCTGTTGATTATTAGCATCAGAACCATCTGATTTATTGTCAGACTGGCTGTCATCATTATTTTCATTATTACTATTTTGCTGCTCTTGCTGCTGTTTCATTTGCTCAGCAATTTGCAGGTTTTTCTGCGCTTGTGGGAAGTCCGGTTGTTGTGTCAATGCTTTTTGATAGCGCGCAATAGCTTCATCTAGTTGATTGAGTTGCATCAGGCTATTGCCTTGATTATATAGCCCCTGTGCTGTGCTATCTTGCTCAAACCCTGCGAGGGCGTTTTCATAATCCCCAGCTTTATATTGGGCACTGGCTTGCCATTGAGGCTGATTAAACTTTTTAGCGGCTTGGGCAAAATCTTCTGCAGATTGCGCTTGCATAAATTGCTCGCTAGCTTGTTGATCAGAGGTTTTCCATAAATTATCCCAAGTATTAGCTTGTGCTGGCGCCGGTTGCAGCATCATACCTAATGTGAAAAACGACATAATGGGTAATAGGGTAAACCTAAAGCTTAATAACACAGGGATAAGCAACAATAATGCAATATAAGGTCCTAAATCTTGCCAAGCTTCACCTTCTAACTCAGTGGCTTTGGCATCGCCGTCATTAGCTAACCAATCTTGCAACTGAGTTAACGAACGTCCATCTGCAGTCGCCGGGATCATAATCCCACCACTAGGTTTAGCGAGTTTTTCCAGTAATGAAAAGTCAGTTTTGTCGATAACCACGTCACCGCTATTATTTCGTAAAAGTTGACCATCAGGTAATTGAATAGCCGCACCTTGTGCAGTACCAAATGCCATCACAGAAACTCGATATCGACTGCCTTCTAGTGCATTAGCTGCATCGGCATATTGCCTAGGATTCACCCCATCTGTCATTACAATAATATCGCCACTGATATGCCCACCCTGGGCTAGCAATTGCTGTGCTAGCGCGAGTGCAGAAGATAAATCTGAGCCTCTCACTGGCATGATATCTGGAGAAAGTGTTGGAAGCAGATTGAGTAAAGTTGCATTATCACGAGTTAACGGGCTAATGGTAAATGCGTCGCCAGCAAATGCGATTAAGCCTGTTTCACCTTCAGTTAAACTACCGATAAAGTCCGTTGCACGGTATTTGGCTTGAGATAAACGGTTAGGTTTTTGATCTGTGGCATACATGGATAAAGACATATCCATGATTAATACCCGGCCTTGTTCATTACTATAAACAGGTAAACTCTGTTTGTTCACAGCTGGCCCCGAAAGTGCTACGACTGCAATTATCCAACAGATAATTAATCCCCACTTAGGCTGCTTTTTAACCTGAGCACCCTCTGTAATCAGTGTTTTGGCCAAATGCGGCGCAATATATTGCTGCCAAGCTAGGTTTTGTTTTTGGCTACGCCATAGGAGCAGCCCAAGCACTAATAATGGGATAAGTAATAGTAACCACTCAGGACGAATGAAGTGTAATTCCATTATTTGCCCCCTCGTGATGATATTTTGCTAAATGAGAATTGGCTGCGAATACTTATTACGACACTCATTAAAATAGCGAATAGTAATGGCCAATAAAATAATTCACTTTTAGGGCGATAGGTGAGTTGATCGCGGCTTACGGGTTCTAGTTCATCAATTTTTTGATAAATCTGAGCCAGCTCTTCACTATTTCTTGCGCGGAAGTAGTGGCCGTTGGTCATGTCAGCTAAGTTTTGTAGTTGTTCTTCATCTAAATCAAGTGAAGGATTAACTCGTTCGGTACCAAAAATGCTGCGACGCTCTAATACTTCAGCACCGACACCGACGGTATAGATGGTAACGTTTCGTTTTGCCGCTATTCTTGCTGCGACTTCAGGTTCGATGTTGCCAGCATTATTTGAACCATCGGTGAGGAGAATTAACACACGGTTACTATCGTTGACCATATCAAAACGTCTTACAGCTAAAGCAATTGATTCGCCAATGGCAGTTTGTTTGCCCACGAGGCCAATTTCGCTGTCAGCGAGAAATTGTGCAACAGAGCGTCTATCTTGAGTCAGCGGCGCTTGTAAGTATGCATGATCGGCAAACAGGATGAGACCGAGTCGATCGCCATTACGGCGTTCAATAAAGTCACCAATAACATGTTTAATTAAGGTGAGTCGATCGACTGTTTTACCATTAATCACCATATCTTCAATTTGCATACTGCCAGATAAGTCCACTGCCAGCATGACATCTCGCCCCTCAGAGGGTAGCTCGATTGGCTCACCGAGCCATTGTGGTCTAATTAATGCGCAAATTAAACATAACCACATGAACCAATAGGCTTTTCTATTAGGTTTTTTAGGCGTGCTAGATACCGATATTTGAGCTTCACTGATGCCTGGAAGTTGTAAATGACCACCAGTATTCTTGCTAACTTGTTTAGATTTAATAAAAAACGGTAATGGTAAAAGCAATAACAACCAAGGCCATGTTATTGAGAACATGAGTCCTCCTTGTCATTTTGCTTTGCTACCATAGATGGCGGTAATTCGTTAGGGTTAAACGCTGTTAAGCGGGCTGATTTGGCAAGAAAAACATGAGCAAGCTGTTGCAATTGCTTCGTTTCTGCTTGGGATAAGCCTTGCGATTGGTATCGTTTATTGAGCAATAATCCAATTTGACCGTGATGCTGTTTTGGTAAGCGTAGTTCTAGCCAAGCAAACCAGTGGTTGCCGTCAAGTTTGGCAAAATCTTGTCGTGGGAAATAACTCATCGCTGTTCGTTTAAGTAGGCTATTCACTTCAGTTGCATACTGTGGGCTGGCAATATCTAATTGGTTTAATACATCTAAAGCCGCTTTTCTTGGAGCATGGTACTGTTTATCTCGTTTAAGCTTAACCACCATTGCTATGGTGATACCGATGACGAGTGCGGCAAGTATCCAATAACCTGGCGCCATTGGCCATTGAGAAATTTGCTGAGGCAGCACGATATCTTCTAATTGCATTAAAGCTGGATTTGCTTGAGCTGAATTCATTTAGCGTAGTACTTCCAATTGGTCACTTAATCGTTTCCCTGCGTCAATAAATCGTGTGGGTACTTTAATCATCTTCATTAAATCAATAAATTGTTGTTGATTTTTAAGTTGGTTTTCAAGCCAAGTCTCATAACTATGACGAGTTAATGTTAGTTGCTGCTTTCCATCACGTACTGGCAATGAAAAGCGCTTTGGAAGTGCTAGCGTGCCTTGTCTTAATGGATCACTAATGACAAATGCTCCGACATCGCAATGGCGTTTGAGTTCAGTTAATGCGGCTAAACATTCTTGAGTAAAATGTTGGCCATCGGTAATAATCCATACTAATGAGCCTGGTTTAGCGATACGTTGCAAGCGTTGGCAAGCACGGAGTATGTGTTGAGGATCATGGGGTAGCTCATCAAAATGATTTAACTGATTACCATGTACCTTCATTAAGGCTGATGTTAACTGCAATATACCTTGTCGACGGCTTCGAGGCTTGAGCTCGAGATGTTCAGTTTCACTTGCTATGAATGCACCTAGTCGATCGCCATGATTAATCGCATTCCAACCTAGTGTTGCTGCCACATGTGCAGCTTGTACTGATTGCATTAATAGGCGTGAACCAAAAAACAAGCTATGACTAAGGTCAATGAAGAGAATAATAGGGCGTTCACGTTCTTCTACAAAAAGTTTTGTGTGCGCTTTTCCTGTCCTTGCCGTTACTCGCCAGTCAATGGTTCTGACGTCATCGCCATTTTGATAATGACGAACTTCAGCAAACTCCATTCCGCGACCTTTTATCAAGCTACTTCTGTGTCCTGCTTGACTTGCTTTAGCACGGCTGCGTTTATCGGGCATTGCACGAGCTGTGCTTTGACAGCTGAATAGCTCTTGCTCGGTCAAATTGACCCCATTACTGAATAACGGTAACGGGGAAACTTGTGCTTGTTCAAATGGCATCTTTGCAGTCCGGGTTTAAGGTACAGCCACTTGGCTTAAAATATGGCTAATGACATGATCTGCATTAATTCCTTCAGCTTGTGCTTGATAACTTAATAATAAACGGTGTCTTAGCACATTCGGAGCAACTGCTTGGATATCCTCAGGTGAGACATAATCACGTTCTTGTAGCCACGCTCTAGCTCGAGCACATCGCTCTAATGATATTGAAGCACGAGGGCTGACGCCATATTCTAACCATTTAGCTAACTCTGGACTGTAGCGCTCAGGTTGGCGTGTCGCCATAATTATCTCAACAATGTAACTTTCTAGCGGCTCTGCTAGATAAAGCTCCATGGCTTGATCGCGTGCGGCAAATACATCTGACTGGGCGACAGGCTCAATAGTCGGTAATGTTTGAGTAATCGCTTCTTTGCGCGATTGTCTTAAAATTTCACGCTCAGTATCGGCACTTGGATAATCCAGATTTAAATGCATCAAGAAGCGATCAAGTTGTGCTTCAGGAAGTGGGTAAGTCCCTTCGTTTTCAAGTGGGTTTTGCGTTGCCATGACTAAAAACAAATTTGGTAGGGGGTAACTGTTTTTACCCACCGTAACTTGGCCTTCTGCCATTGCCTCAAGTAACGCCGATTGCACTTTTGCTGGCGCACGGTTAATTTCGTCAGCCAAAATGAGGTTATGGAATATAGGCCCTGCTTCAAATTCAAATGTGGCTGTTTGCGCACGGTAAATATCGGTACCGGTTAAATCTGCAGGTAATAAGTCCGGAGTAAACTGAATACGGTGGAAATCACCTTCAACGCCATCACATAATGCTTTCACTGCACGTGTTTTTGCAAGACCTGGCGGGCCCTCAACTAATAAGTGTCCATCTGCAATCAATGCAATCAGTAGGTTTTCAGTTAATACAGGTTGTCCCAAAATGACGTTGTCTAAATAGGCACGTAAAGAATGAAATCGACTCAAAGGCATGATGATACTCAATTAATTTCAGAAATTTATCTAATTAAACCTATGTTAATGAATTTCATTAGCCTTTGGCTAGTAGCATTAACAGATTTTCATTTTTAATTAATTCTGAGTGATATTTTGTGAATTTATTCATTGGGAAAGAGCAAATAAAGCGAACTTTGGAATATTTTAAAGTTAATGCTCTATATTTTAATCGTATGATTATTAATGATTATTTATTGGTTCAGTCAGTGCTTTTGATGATAATTACTGCTATTTTTCATACGGATGTTTAAAACTTCGCAATTAAAAGTTAGAATCAGATCACACTTTTATGGTCAGACCAGATCTGTCTGACATAATTTAAGTATTCACTGACAAGCCAGATAAGGCTAAACAATTAAAAGAGGGTGAACAATGAGTGATAGACAACAAGTAACCAACGCTCGTGGGGAGCGTATCGCTATTGTGGCGGGTCTTCGAACCCCGTTTGCAAAGCAAGCAACTGCTTTTCACGGTGTATCAGCACTGGATATGGGCAAAATGGTGGTTAATGAATTGCTGTCTCGCTCAGAACTTGACCCTAAAACAATTGAGCAACTGGTATATGGTCAGGTTGTTCAAATGCCTGCAGCGCCAAATATTGCACGTGAGATTGTACTGGGAACGGGTATGGATGTCTCAACAGATGCGTACAGTGTGACTAGAGCTTGTGCCACAAGTTTTCAATCAGCGGTCAATGTTGCTGAATCGATTATGACTGGTAATGTTGAAATCGGTATTGCTGGTGGTGCAGACTCCTCGTCAGTTTTACCTATTGGCGTTTCAAAAAAACTGGCACATGCCTTAGTTGATTTAAATAAAGCACGTACCTTTAAACAAAAGTTTGCCATTGCACGTCGACTCGGTTTAAAAGACTTAATGCCAGTACCTCCGGCGGTTGCTGAGTACTCAACTGGGTTATCAATGGGCCAAACAGCTGAACAAATGGCAAAAACATACGGTATTAGCCGAGCTGATCAAGATGCGCTAGCACACCGTTCTCATACGCTTGCAACTGAAACATGGAATTCAGGTAATCTTGCTGATGAGGTAATGACAGCCCATGTTCCTCCTTACAAGCAGTTTATTGATCGTGATAATAATATTCGTGAAAACTCAGTATTAGAGTCTTATGCCAAATTACGTCCAGCCTTTGACCGTAAATACGGCTCTGTAACAGCTGCAAACAGTACACCATTAACCGACGGCGCTTCTGCCGTTATTCTAATGAGCGAAGGCCGTGCTAAAGCATTGGGTTACGAGCCTATCGGTTATATTAAAAGTTATGCATTTACTGCAATTGATGTGTGGCAAGACATGTTGATGGGACCTTCATACGCAACACCATTAGCACTAAAGCGTGCTGGCATGGAGTTAGAAGATTTAACATTAATTGAAATGCATGAAGCATTTGCAGCACAAACATTAGCCAATATGCAAATGTTTGGTTCTAAGAAATTTGCGGAAGAAAAGCTAGGTAGAAATCGCGCCATTGGTGAGATTGATATGAGCAAGTTTAATGTATTAGGTGGTTCTCTTGCTTATGGACATCCATTTGCAGCAACTGGAACACGTTTAATTACCCAAGTATGTCGTGAACTTAAACGTCGTGGCGGTGGTACTGGTTTGGCTACAGCATGTGCTGCTGGTGGTCTTGGCGCAGCAATGATTGTAGAAGTGGAGTAATTCTGATGGAAAAGACATTTAATTTATCTCGCCGCGAAGACGGAATAGCAGTGTTAACAATGGATGTTCCTGGTGAAACCATGAACACCTTAAAAGCAGAATTTGGTCCAGAAATCAGTGAAATACTAGCTGAAATCAAACATGATGCCAGTGTGAAAGGGCTTGTGGTTATCTCGGGTAAAGCTGACTCATTTGTTGCTGGTGCAGATATCAGCATGTTAGATGCATGCACTAGCGTTGCAGCTGCTAAAGAGCTGTCTCAGCAAGGGCATGTTGTATTCAATGAGCTTGAAAATTTATCGATTCCTGTCGTAGCAGCTATCAATGGTGCATGTCTAGGTGGCGGCTTAGAATTAGCGTTAGCGTGTCATTTACGTGTTTGTACTGATGACAAAAAAACCATCATGGGTGTGCCGGAAGTGCAACTTGGTTTACTGCCTGGTGGTGGGGGAACACAACGTTTACCGAGAAAAGTCGGTATTACCACTGCACTTGATATGATGCTAACAGGCAAACAAATTCGCCCTAAACAAGCACTTAAAATGGCATTGGTTGATGACGTAGTACCTGAGTCTATTTTATTAGAAACTGCTATTGCAATGGCCAAAAAAGGTAAGTCAGCAGCAAAAGTCGCTAAGAAAAGCGCATTAAATAAGGTGCTTGAATCAACAAGCGCAACTCGCGATATCATTTTTGATCAAGCTGCAAAACAAGTCCTTAAAAAGACCCAAGGTAATTACCCAGCGCCAGCCAAAATTATTGACTGTGTTAAACAAGGCATGAATAAAGGCATGATTAAAGGGCTTGAAGTTGAAGCCAGTCATTTTGCCGAATTAGTCATGTCATCAGAGTCAGAAGCACTTCGCAGCATTTTCTTTGCTACGACAGAAATGAAAAAAGAAACAGGTGCCGATGGAGCTGAGCCGCGTAAGGTTAATAAAGCCTTAGTTATCGGTGGTGGTTTGATGGGAGGCGGTATTGCTTCTGTGACAACGACTAAAGCTAAAATCCCTGCACGTGTGAAAGACATTAATGAAAAAGGGTTAAGTAACGCGTTAGCTTATGCTTATAAATTATTGGCTAAAGGCGTTAAGCGTCGTCATATGACTCCAGCTGTTAGAGATAATTTAATGGCATTGATGACGACAACGACTGAATATAAAGGTGTTAAGGATGCCGATATTGTCGTTGAAGCCGTCTTTGAAGATTTAGCTCTTAAGCATCAAATGGTAAAAGATGTTGAGCGTGAATGTCATGAAAATACTATTTTCGCTTCAAATACGTCTTCGTTACCGATTGGACAGATTGCAGAGGCAGCTTCCCGTCCTGAAAACGTGATTGGTCTTCATTATTTTTCACCTGTTGAAAAAATGCCGCTGGTCGAGGTGATTGCCCATAAAACGACATCACCAGAGACGATTGCAACTACGGTTGCATTTGCGCGTAAGCAAGGCAAAACCCCGATTGTTGTTCAAGACGGTGCAGGTTTTTATGTGAACCGTATTCTTGCTTTATACATGAATGAAGCCGCTCAAGTTTTATTGTCTGGCGAAAAAGTAGAAAGTTTAGATAAAGCCCTCGTAAAATTTGGTTTCCCTGTGGGACCCATTACATTATTAGATGAAGTCGGAATAGATGTTGGAGCTAAAATTGCGCCGATCTTAACCCAAGAGTTAGGTGAAAGGTTCAAAGCCCCAGATGCGTTTGACAAGTTGTTAGCAGACGATCGAAAAGGTCGTAAAAATGGCAAGGGCTTTTATCAATATGGTAATAAGAAGTCTAAAGCTAAATTGGTTGATGAGTCCGTTTATCAGGTACTTGGTGTCAATAATCAATCTACTGGTTCGGGTAGTGATATTGCCATGCGCTGCGTGGTCCAAATGCTCAATGAGGCCGTTCGCTGTTTAGATGAGGGTATTATTGCCAGTGCTCGTGATGGTGATATTGGCGCAATCTTCGGGATTGGGTTCCCACCTTTCTTAGGCGGTCCATTTAAATACATGGACAGTATGGGAATCGCTAACTTAGTGTCAAAATTACGTCAGTATCAACAACAACATGGCGATAGATTCGAACCTTGTGAAAGGTTGGTCAACATGGCTGAGTCAGGCAGCACTTTCTATTAGCAGTAAGTCATACTTTATGGTTGATTAAAATTAACAAAGCGGCAACAAATTGCCGCTTTTTCATTCTAAAGTGGCATGTTTTAGCCTAATAAATAGCCTATATGTCTATTTTTTACTTTCCAGTATAATAGTCTTATTTGCTACTCTTATAGCTAACAGCTTAGTTCTTGGTTATAATATCGCCGTTATTGGCAGGGTGAGATAGCTGATAAAGAATTAAAAAAAATGGAATGTTGTTAACTGAATAAATTATTGAGGTTTCAGTGATATTTCTACTCTTGTTGATTTCGTGTTTATCAGGATATTTTCTGGGTAATCAAGCTTTTGTCAATGGGATGGCTGTTAAAAGATGGTCTGTAGCTGGAATGCTTATGGGGCCGCTTGCTTATCCATTATTCAATAGTCATAAGTATTTATTAACCAAGAAGATATCTAACCCAAATGAACATAAACGTTCATTTTAAATAGATGTAGATCTAAAAAAAGGGAGCGTAAGCTCCCTTTTTTATTGTCTGTATGAAGTGGCTAAATGCAGTATTAGCTCCACCAAGCTTTTGCTGGAATCACTTCTAAGTGCTCTAGCCCTTCTGGCAACTTAACTCTTTTACGTTGTGGTTTCGCAATGCCAAGTACTTTCTTTAAAGAATTAAACATAATGAATCTCCTAAGCGATGCTTGAGTTGCTGAACTTAATGTTTGGCAGGCCAGCGACTTGTGTTTCAGTAAACTTGATATTTGGTAGGCCTGCGACTTGTGTGTCTACAAACTTGATGTTCGGTAGGCCTGCGACTTGTGTGTCTACAAACTTGATGTTCGGTAGGCCTGCGACTTGTGTGTCTACAAACTTGATGTTTGGCAGACCAGCGACTTGAGTCTCTGTAAACTTGATGTTTGGCAGACCAGCGACTTGTGTTTCAGTAAACTTGATGTTTGGTAGGCCTGCGACTTGTGTGTCTACAAACTTGATGTTTGGCAGGCCTGCGACTTGTGTGTCTACAAACTTGATGTTTGGCAGGCCAGCGACTTGTGTGTCTACAAACTTGATGTTTGGTAGACCAGCAACTTGGGTATCAACAAACTTGATGTTTGGCAGGCCAGCGACTTGTGTATCTACAAACTTGATGTTTGGTAGACCAGCAACTTGAGTATCAACAAACTTGATGTTTGGTAAACCAGCAACTTGGGTATCTACAAACTTGATGTTTGGTAGACCAGCAACTTGTGTATCAACAAACTTGATATTTGGTAAACCAGCAACTTGGGTATCAACAAACTTGATGTTTGGTAAACCAGCAACTTGTGTATCTACAAACTTGATGTTTGGTAGACCAGCAACTTGGGTATCAACAAACTTGATGTTTGGTAA
>NZ_LKTL01000033.1:0-44542 GCF_001401775.1 Shewanella sp. P1-14-1
GACCCCGCCCATACTTGGCTTCGTGATGAACTAGTGACGATATCCAATAAAATCGCCCATTATCTTCAAGATAATTTTCCGAAGTAAGCATCAGCAGATTACCAGCAAGGCAACGATTTCCTGCGCCTATCGGTAAACAACTAGATCACTAATAAGCTGAATCAACAAAGTTCAATCTATTATCAATTGTTACTTTCTTGCTCACCGCCTTCCTCTCGATACTCAAGCTTCTTCAAGTCGGCATCATACATGGCCGTTAATAGCGGCTCCCCATTGCTGTTAACTCGAAACTCACCGTAATCAGCGGCTTCATATACACTGGCGTGACCTTCTTGAAAGAAGAAAGCGTTGGTGGCAAATTTGATTTGCCCTTGCCTCACTCGATACTGTATCCGTAGCGGATTTGAACTCAGAGTTTGCTCGATATCTTCAGCACTGCTTATACCGCTGCTTTTTGCATTACTCTTGCCGTCATCTGGAGCATCTGCAATAGCCTGAAAATGGGCGATATGATTTTCATCGATTTTGACAATGACATAACCATCACTATTGGGGAGTGATTGCCACTGTTCACTTGTTATCTCAATGTTTTGCTCTTCACTGCTAGTGACTGAATGACTTTGTGTATCTGAAACGCCTTGATTGGATTTCGCAGCTTCAATTGATTGCGCTTGAGCACGCTTTAATGCTGCACGAATATCATCTGCGATTTTAAACCGCAGCGCCATGTAGTCACCCTGCATAAGTGAGCGAGGATCAACAGGAGCTAACTCAAGATAGACTTTGGTGCCATGAGCAAGATGTTGCTCTTTTTGATAAATTTGCCAATTCACTAACCCTAATATGATGACTAAGGTGCCAAATAACAGGGTTTTGTGTAAGCGTGTCTGATGATGACTCAACAATTGGATTAACTTATTCACTCACCGACTCCTTGACAACATTATTGATACTCGCCTCAGCACCGTTTAGCCAACTGGATTTAAGTAAAAACCAACGTATACCTAGCAGGACTAATCCCATCACGATGAGGGTTATCGACTTTTCAAAAAGGGTGTAGTGTAAAAAGTAATAGTAAGCAGATATAAAGCTCAGTAGAGCGGTAATCCCTACTCCCATTAATAAGTAATTACTGGCTGAAAAACCTAAAATGAGCAACAAGATACCAACGTTAATTCCTGGCGCTTCAAACGATAGCACCGAAATAATAACGATAACGGCGAATATCCAGTAACGCAGTTTTTGGGATAATTCAGGATGACGACTCAGTATCGTTTGCGCCACATACAGTGACACGAATGCCAATAGTACATTCCCCATCCAAGGAGCGGTGTAAAACCCTTGACTGACCGAAGCGCCGATATCCTTATACCAATGGTATTGAAATGCCATTAAGCTAGACTGCAAAACTTGTGATAATAACAAGCCATATGCAATGGGACGTTTATGACGTGATAACCCGGCAAACATTGGTTTTTTTGATAGATTGAACTCATTTAATAATAACCAGCACGCAACCATCAGCACCACACCGCCACCAATAAACGGCAGGTGAAACAAGGCTAACGTCACCATCAAACAGCATCCTGCAATAAATGCTGAGCAAAAACGATGAATATCATTCGGCATCATGAACAGTAAACTAAGCTGTAACACTGTGGCCATTAACCAACTAACATCATCGTTAGTATGTTGAATAAAGCCATATACCAATAATATTTGCCCGCAAAAACTCAACGCTAATGCAAGATGCTCTAAAAACTCATTTCGAATTTTTAAAAGTAATACATAGGCCACCAGCACCAACACGGCTCCCATTATGTAAGGGCCTGAATCTTCATCGAAGATAAACTCTAACCCCAATGCGACAAACCCTAAAAAGAATGATGCTGCAAACCAGCCCGCTATTGCGAGTAATAACTTCACAAACCAAGGTGATGTAATTTCAGGTTTTTCTGGCGCTTCCCCCATAACCAATTGATGCTGTATGAGTAATTGCCAAAGCCCATGGATTGGCTTATTAGTATTAGAGAGTGACTGCTTCATGATTGCCACTCCTTATTGATATTTCGTAGCCACATTGCCGACCCCGCCGCCATTCCAATCGTGGTGAACGACATCAACAAAAAGCCCAACTCATGAATATCATTTAGTAGGTGCGTCGTTAAAAAGCTGATAATAATGATGTTGGCCGATAACAAGGTGCCAGCTAGCATAAATAAATCCTGCCGAAAGCGTCGATAGGCGATGTACATTAAGCCAACCCATATTGGCCACACAATCACAGGAACGAGATTTTCACCACTCAAGTCATAGCGACTTACACCTATATAATTGGCATCTACGATAACCAATAATGTCAGCCAAGTAATACTGTAACCACTGACTGACGCTAATACTCTTGGTGCCCAGCGAACAGTTAACCAAGTATATCGGCGGCTCATAAGCTCCCAACACAATAATGCTATGGCATTGATACTAAAGACGCTCCAGAGCGCATTTAAGTCTTGATGCCCAAAAAGTCCTACCCCGCCAAACTCAAGAAAATAAAGTAGTACTGCTAAATTGAGTAAGCCTACCCATACCATCCACAATGCACTTAAGCGACCTATGATGACCCAAGGAATAATCAGCAATGCCCAATTAAAAAATAACTGCCAAGGATCGGCACCTGTTTGATATGTCTGCCCAAACAACGCCAGTAATACCCCGAAGAAAATCGACGCCATTAACAAAGGGATTTTGGCAACAGTATCGCTGACTTTAAATTGGCTTACGATTGAAAAAGGTGCCTTGGAGGGTTCTGAGAAAGCGGAGCCTTCAGTTTGCTGAGTTTTTCGCGCTTTTTTATCTAAAAAGTAATAACCAATAACAGATAAAACAATCAGCACTTCAACAAGCATGAATTTGGCGAATCTACCCATTTCATGCCAGTTATAGGCAATAAAAAACAGCACAGAAAACATCAATGCTAACCCGCCAAACCAAGCGAGTAATTGATTCACGAATTGAAACCAGCGTTGAGTGTTAGGCGTTACACCACTTAGCTGCAACGCCTGATTGAGATGATTTTCAGCTATTTTGTCTTGCTCGATTAGCTCAATCATTTGAGTACGATTTGAGGTCATATTGAGTCCATTCTTATTTCAATAGCGGCAAATTTGACTAATCAGCCCACACTTCAGGAATGAGGGTCATTCTTCTGATGCTAGGATTATGATTACAAATATGTTGCGTTGGGTTTTCAAGAAAAGCCTTTACAGCATTTGTCTCACATCGCCATTGTATACCTTGTCCAAACTGACTTGGTTTGTGATGAATAACAGTGCCTGACTCAAATTGCGAATCTAGCACTAATACAATTCCTTTCTGGCTCGAAATAAAAGCATCTCTGACACCAATTTCAGACTTTAATCTATTTAACATTGTACTGGCTTCTTTATTACTTTCTGGAAAACGATGATTTTGATAATAAAATCTATCAACATCTCTTCTAGCGCTTAACACTTGACGATTTAGGCTTTGAAATAATGACTTCAGTGCCGCTTGTTCAGAATTCAGCTTGATTGTTTTGGTTTGGGCTGCAATTTGCTTTTGCATGTTTTCAAGAATGCTAGCTTTATGCTTTTCCTGCTCGCTCATTCTTTGCTGAATCTCGATTTCCAGCTTTTTATTCACCTGCTTTGCTTTCAAACCGTTCGTCAAAATATGCACAGTGACGGCAAAAAGTATCAATAAACTAGAAATAATAAGCAATTTGTAAATAGAAAAGCCTTTAGTGAAGTCTTTTAAGAAAACAGAAAATGATCGGTGCTCTTGATGTTGCCAAATATCTTTCTGTCTTGCTTGAAGCTGTTGTTGTGGTGAGAGCTGAGGGGTAGGCCCTCTTTTATGTGCCGCGATCACTTCTTTGGCAATACGCTCAATTTCTAGTCTATCGAGCTTGGTAACACCATCTAATACTTCAAGGTAATCAATTCCAAGAGGTGGAATATTTCGCCTTTTTATACCATAGAGCTCAAAGTCTCGAGCCAAGACTTTAGCCTTGATCTCATTAATAATGACATCACTTGAGTTACTCCAATAGTTTCCATACCCACTCATATACTTTCATCCTTGACACACAACTTAATCAACCCAATTAAGCTGAAATGCTGTTACAACACCATTTTGTATTCAATCACATTCAAATCCTTAAATGTGATTGAATACAATAGCATTTATTCTTTATATGCACATTAGTTTAGCGATTTAAGATTATCAATTAGCTACAGCTCAGCTCGATAAGGAATACCACGTTGAGCGCCATGCCTAGTCACCGCAATCGCCGATGCTTGATTGGCAAAACTCACCGCTTCAATCATGCTTAGCCCTTCATCTAATGCCACCATTAACGCGCCATTAAAAGTGTCACCTGCAGCGACGGTATCAATTGCAGTGACAGGAAAAGCGGCTATTAGTCGATTGTATCGCTCAGAATCAGTTTGCACACTGACATAAGCGCCCTGACTCCCTAGAGTGATAATGACCGTGCCAATGCCATACTGATGCAACTTGTTCGCCGCAAGAGCGGCAGAATGTGTATCAGTAACCGTAATACCCGTAAGCGCTTGTGCTTCAGTTTCATTAGGCGTAATGATGTCTACCAAACTCAGTAATTCTGATGGTAAAGTCGCTGCAGGCGCAGGATTGAGTATGGTGGTGCAATCGTGCTGTTTAGCAAGCCTTAACGCTGTCGCCACAGTATCTATTGGAGTTTCAAGCTGAATGAGTAAATAACTGGCAAGGTCAAACAGTCTTTGTTGCTGCACAATATGCGCAGGCGTTAAGCAAGCATTTGCTCCAGCAACCACACCAATACTATTTTCACCTTTCTCACTGACAAAAATCATTGCTGTACCAGTATTTTGTCCAGCAATATCATAACAGCCAGATAATATCACGCCGTCACTTTGCCAAGCATCTCGCATCAACCTTGCATTACCGTCATCACCCAGCGCACAGATAAATTCGACCTGCTGCTTTGGTGTTTTTAATCTAGCTGCAGCAACAGCTTGATTAGCCCCTTTACCGCCAAGTTCTAATCGATATTGCTGGCTCATCAAAGTCTCGCCAGGTTTGGGTAGCGTACTAAACGCTAATACATGATCGGCATTAGCACTGCCCACAACTAATAATGTGTTCATCAAAAGGTTTCCTCAGTGATTGACATGGCAAGTCACTGATCATTGATAAAAAATAGTGACAATACCTTGCCTATTTTTAAGAATATTTACTTAGGCAATTGATAATAAAATCTACAAATGCAAGTCGGTCAATATCAAACATCACTTTAGCATTGTGTGGATTACTGGTTAAGTGGTAGCGATCAACCACAGTCATTCCTTGGGTGTACTCGCCTTTAGTTTCAATGCCGACCCAACAGTCAGTCGCTGTAAATAATTCAGGTTGTAACATCCAAGCAATGGTACAAGGGTCATGAAGTGGCGCCCCAGTAAACCCCCATTTAGGATCACGGTGGTAAATCATAAAGAAATCTAATAATTCGGCCACGCATTGAGATATCGGGTTACCAATGTCACGTATACGTTCAATATCTTCATCCATGATTTGTGCTTTATGAGTCACATCTAACCCACACATCACGACAGGAACGCCAGCTTTAAATACAATATCAGCCGCTTCAGGATCAACAAAAATATTGAACTCGGCTGCAGGCGTCCAATTGCCTTCGCTAGCAGCCCCGCCCATTAATACAATCTCTTTTATGTTTGTGTGCAGCTCTGGGTGCGCCGTTAAAAAAATGGCAATATTGGTCAGAGGACCTGTTGGTACTAAAGTCACTGGCGTTGCTGATTGACGGACTTTTTCAGCCATCAATTCAATGGCGGTTTGCTCAACGGGAGCAAAACTAGGATCGGGTAATACTGGCCCATCTAGCCCTGACTCACCATGAACATTGTCAGCAATAATGAGATTGCGCGCCAATGGCTTAGGTGAACCTGAGGCAACAGGAATATCTTGGCGTCCTAACAAGGTTAAAATGCGTAAGGTATTATTGAGCGTTTTGGCTTGAGTTTGATTACCAGCACTGGTTGTCACTGCGAGCACATCTAATTGGTCAGAACTTAATGCAAGGATCAGCGAGATGGCATCATCATGACCAGGATCGCAATCGAGAATGACGGGACGTTTCATGGGGGGACTCCTCTTTAAGATGTGCTCAAAATTAGCATGAAATAAAAAGAGGATAGGTGACGACTCTCTAAAAACGATAAAGATACTGATGCTAATGAGCCGAGCTAATCTGCACCCTAAAAAACAAAAGGCCTCACATTGCTGTGAGGCCTTTAGTTAAATTAGGTGAGTTGGCCGATAAGCCGGGTCCTGTCGTGGACAGTTATTCATCTAGGCCTGCAATCGCTCACAGGCTCAAGCGACCTACCCGGTCCCAACGCGAGCAGCGCCATACGGGACCCTATTTGGTCTTGCTTCGGATAGAGTTTACCTTGCAACCAACTGTTACCAGTGGCCCGGTGCGCTCTTACCGCACCCTTTCACCCTTACCAACCGAAGTTGGCGGTCTTCTCTCTGCTGCACTTGTCGTCGGTTTACACCGCCCAGGCGTTACCTGGTATCCTGCTCTTTGAAGCCCGGACTTTCCTCCCCGTTCTTGCGAACGCAGCAACTGTCTGGCCAACTCGGCGCGGATTATAGCCTAAGCATAAACAACACACCAACTAAAAATGGCTGTGTTAACCCATTTGATTAACAGCAGCCATTTTTAAGCAAGTTTTATAAAGTAGCTTTCGTTATAAACCGATTTCTAAACCATGCTTATAAAGAGCGTTTTTCTTAATGTCATAAATTTGCCCTGTTAATGCCGCCGCTTTTTTTAAGGGCAATTCTTGGCAAAGAATTTTAAGGGTATTTATGACAGTGGTTGAAAACTCTGACTCGGCTTCTGTGCGATGGCCATGACACATTAATACAATTTCACCGCGCTGCTGATTAGGATCATCTTTGACGTTCTGCAACACATCGGCTGCTGGGCCGGATAAAAATGTTTCGAATGTTTTAGTGACTTCACGTGCCATCACAATTTCACGCTCGCCGCCTAATGCTGTCACGATTGATTCCAAGCTGTGCACAATACGATGCGGTGATTCGTAAAAAATTAATGTACGCGGATCTTCTTTGAGCGCTGCCAGTTTATCTAATCGCCCCTTTTCTTTTGATGGTAAAAAACCTTCAAATGAAAATCGATCTGACGGAAGTCCTGATGCACTTAATGCAGTTATCGCAGCACAAGGACCTGGAAGTGGGATCACATTAAAACCTGCCTCTCGCACTTGTTTAACTAAGTGGTAACCAGGATCGGATATGAGCGGTGTGCCAGCGTCAGAAATTAATGCAACGGCCTCGCCGTTACCTAATTTTTGAATAATCCACTGAGCTCGGTCACGTTCGTTATGGTCATGCAAGGCTGTTTTACGTGTTTCTATGCCAAAGTGACTTAATAGTTTTCCGCTGTGGCGTGTGTCTTCACAGGCGATTAATGAGACATGATTTAATACCTCAATCGCGCGGTTGCTAATATCCCCTAAGTTACCAATAGGAGTGGGAACGATATAAAGTGCGACCGATAGGTCCATAACTACCTCTGTATTGAATCTCATCTGGACTTTCGCCAAGTGAAAGAGCAGGTTAAACTAGAGACAGCATCTTACCAGAGTGAAGCCCTGTGTTAAAAAGACTGATTACAACAAAATTCGTTTTCGCAGCTATTTTATCAAGTGTATTATTTGGCTGTGCGACTCAAACTACTGAAAATAAACAAGCTATTGATAGTTCGTTAGCAACAGTAACGCAAACGGCTAATACCTATTTATCTGAGGCAAGTAATAGTCAGCAGCCTCAAGAGCGAGATAGGTATTTGCTTTTAGCAGCTCACGCTTACATTAATGACTCTAATGTAAGTGCTGCTGATAAGCTTTTGACTTCAATGAAGCCCAATTTACAACCTGAGCCAACACTTCAGGCTGAGTGGCTTTACTTGTCTGCAAGAGTGGCTGAGCTGAATCGCTCAGATGCTGATGCACTAGCAATATTGAACTACCCTGAACAATGGCAATTACCGAACTGGCAACGTGTTACTTATCATCAATATAAAGCACGCTTATTTAATCAAACTAAACAACCGATTGATGAATTACGCCAGCTTAGCTCTCTGAGCCTTTATCTTCCGAAACAGCAAGCCTTTGAAGTTAATGACACCATTTGGCGTACGTTGCAGCCTTTGCATGAAGAAACCATTAAAAGCTTTATGCGAGATGGTAAAAATCCAACCTTCTCGGGTTGGTTACAACTTGCCTATATCGCTAAACATTATGCGATCGATCCATCCCAGTTAGTGCGTTATTTAGGCCAATGGCAGCAATCTAACCCAAATCACCCTGGGGCGGCAAAATTACCTTCAGATTTAGAAAAAGCGTTGAATGCTCAACCTTATAAACCGCAAAATATTGCAGTGTTACTGCCATTAACCGGGCGCCGCGCCGCAGTTGCCGAGCCAATCAGGCAAGGCATACTTGCAAGTTACATGGCCGCTTATGACGATCAAATCACGCTACACTTTTTTGATACTAACTTAGGGGTTGAACAAGCTTATCAAGAGGCTGTTGCCGCCGGTGCAGAATTTGTGATTGGGCCACTGCTACCCAATGCTGTTGAAGAAATGCAGGCATTAAACGAGCAAGGTTTGATGACGATTCCACAACTGTATTTGAATCAAACAGAAACCTTTACACCGAATAACGACCAATTTTATTTTGCGTTGTCGCCAGCCCAAGAAGCCAGTGATGCCGCACAACGCCTATTTGATGACGGAGTTAGCTTACCTTTATTACTGGTAAGCAACGATTCAACGGGTAAGCGAATGGCTGCAAGCTTCAATGAAAAGTGGTTAGCGCTAACGGAAGAGAACGCCGAAATCCATTACTATGATGGCGGCGATCAAATGAAAGTCACCGTGCAAGAAGCCTTAGGCGTTAAAGATAGCCAAGCTCGTATAGCAAGAATGAAAGAGCTCATTGGTAATACCTTAGAAGCGGATTTTCGTTCGCGTCGTGATATTGATGCCATTTATATGATTTCGGCAGCTAAAGACTTAGCCCTACTTAAGCCCTTCTTAGATGTTAACTTCAGCGTCTTTGCTGATCCTGTTGCCTTGTATACCACCAGCCGAAGTCGGCTCAGTGGTAATTCGACTCAATCAGCACAAGAACTCAATAATTTAATGATCAGCGATATTCCTTGGTTAATGAGCTCAAATGCTGAAACCACTATGGTTAACACATTATGGAGCCAGTGGAATAATGGTCAAAAGCGTTTATATATCATGGGCTATGACTCATTGGATTTGGTTAATCGTTTAGCCCAAATGCGCGCTTTTCCTGGGTATCAGTTTAATGGTCGAAGTGGCGCATTATCTGTCGACAAAGACGGCGTCATAGAACGTAAATTAAGCTGGGGCAAATACCAGCGAGGAAAGCTACGTCCGCTATGATATCGATGAAAAAACAATGACATTCATCAATCCAGGTCAGCATGCAGAAACACAAGCGCGAACTTACCTTGAGCAACAAGGTCTACAGTTTGTGACTCAAAATCAGCGCTATCGTTTTGGCGAAATTGATTTAATTATGCGTGATAACCAATATTGGGTGTTTATTGAAGTGAAATACCGTTCATCCACTCAGTTTGGAGGTGCTTTAAATGCTGTATCTACAGCTCAAATATCACGCATTAGAAAAGCTGCTGAACAATATTTACAAACACATAAAATCAATGCGCCATGCCGCTTTGATGTGATTGCCATCAATGGAGCCGATATCCAATGGCTCCAAGGGTGTTTTTAACTTATTAAATTTAGCTATAATGCTGCCAGAATCGAGATTATATGTAAGCAGCATCACATTACCGAGTAAGGATTTATCATGTTAGAGCGTATTAAAGACAGTTTCACCGAATCAATTCAAACTAAAATTGATGCAGCTGAAGCCTTACCAGAGTCGATTGAGAAAGCGGCTGAAATGATGGTTCAATGCTTATTAAGCGGTAATAAAATTTTAGCATGTGGTAACGGTGGTAGTGCTGGCGATGCACAACATTTTTCTGCGGAACTATTAAACCGCTACGAAATTGAACGTCCTCCTTTACCGGCAATTGCACTAAGTTGTGACACTTCAACCATCACAGCAATCGCTAATGATTATAGCTATGATGAAATTTACTCAAAGCAGATTATGGCATTAGGCCAACCTGGTGATATTTTATTAGCCATTTCAACAAGTGGTAACTCAGGTAACGTCATTAAAGCCATGGAAGCTGCACTTAGCCGTGATATGACGATTGTTGCACTAACAGGTAAAGATGGTGGTGCAATGGCCGGCTTAATGAGTGCTGGTGATGTAGAAGTACGTGTACCATCTAACGTTACTGCTCGTATTCAAGAAGTGCATTTATTAGTCATTCACTGCCTATGTGACAATATCGACCGCACTCTGTTCCCGCAGGACGAGCAAGCATGATAAAAGCAGTTCTTATCATAGCAACATTATTCCTGCTTCAAGGTTGTGCTGGTGTTGTTATGGTTGGTGCTGTCGGTGGAGCCAAGATGGCCAATGATGAGCGTAGTATGTCTACGCAAATCAGTGATACCAATGCCGACTTTGAAATCACAAGTGCATTAGCTAAGCATCAAGATATTCATAAACAAACCAATATTACTGGCGTAGTATTGAACAGTAATGTATTGATGATTGGCCAGTCACCTAACTCTATGTTGCGTGATAAAGCGGTTAAAGTCGTTCAAGAGCTTGAAATTGGCGGTAAGTTACATAATCAAATTCGGATTGGTAACCCAACCTCATTCACAACTCGCAGCAATGACACTTGGATCACCACCAAGGTAAAAACTCGTATGTTAAATGAAAAAACATTAGACATGACGAGAGTAAAAGTCGTCACAGAAAATGGGGAGGTATTTCTATTGGGCATCATTCCCCGAGATCAAGCTGATCTTGCAGTGGAAATCACCCGCAATACTTCTGGTGTAAGGAAAGTGATTAAGGTTTTCGAATATATCGACCCTTAAATATGAATTGACTCCTAGAACGACAGAGCACAATAAAATCACCGCAAATACGTTGCGGTGATTTTTTATCTATAGGGTAAACCCATTCGATTAATATTGGTTAATTTAATACAGATACCGACTTACGTTGCTGCCTACGAACACAGGCAAGTATTAAAGGTAATAGTACTGTCGGTAGTACAATTAAACTGGCCCCCAGCCAACTCATCCCATCGAGCCATTCATCAAACCATAACCAGCCAAATAGCACGCAAAATAGTAACCCTGAGTATTCAGCTACGGCAATATCACTCGCTTTCGCACTACGGTAAGCAACAATACAGCAAAAGTGATACGCCAATAAAAAGCTGTTACTAATCAGCGACAAGCCAATTAATGCCATCGTCACGTCCCCAAAGCCGATACAGGCTCCCGCCACACACAATACTGGAATACTCAATAAATTATAAAGCAGTAATGTCACTAATGGTGATTCTTGCTTTGGTAGCTTTCTTAATGCAATTTGATTCATTGAAAACGTCACTGCAGCAACGAGAACTAGCAGGCCTGCCCATTCGATATTTGATGGCCGTAACAAAATCAGCACGCCAACAAATCCCAGTAAAGTAATCCACCATTGGGTCAAACTGATCTGCTCTTTAAGCCAAACATAGCCTAGTACAGTAATCATAATCGGCGCTGAAAAAAATAATGAACTGACGGTAGCTAATGGCAATGAAACTAAGCCAACCACTAAGGTAATTGACGTTATAACCCCTAAGTGAGAACGCACTAACTGTAATTTAAAGTGGCCTGTAACAGGCTTTCTCGCCATGAACCATATTGGCAATAACATCAATACGCTGCCGCATTGTCGTAATAATAAAAAGGTAATGATATCTGCATTATCTGGTAACCACTTGATGGATACGTCATATAACGCGCTAAAAATATTGCCAAGCACCAGTATGATTAGTGCAAAAATGACTGGAGACTTCATCGTCACCTCACCGCTTCTCAAAATGGCATAATAACTAGACCTTTACATGATTAAAAATGATGAATACTAAACAATAATGAATTAAGGTAATAAATAAGATTCAATTTTCTAGCTAAGTAAATGAGAAAACTACCACCATTACGTTCATTGCAAGTGTTTGAATCTGCTGCTCGATTACAACACTTTTCCCGTGCAGCAGAAGAGCTTTGCATCAGTCAAAGTGCGGTATCTCATCAAATTAAACAGTTAGAATCTTATTATGGTGAGCAATTATTCTTACGCAGTACAAGGCAATTACAGCTAACAGACAAAGGAGCCCAATTATCACTACAATTGGAAAGCACCTTTAATGCTCTTGAAGAGGTCAGCTTACAAATTACAGGTGACGGTAACCAGCAGTTACGATTAGCCGTTTACAGCTCGTTTGCCATTAAGTGGCTTATTCCTAGACTGAGTGAATTCCGTCAGCAGCACCCGCATATTCAAATCCGTTTGGATATGATCACCAGCGACCCACAACTCAGTGATAATGTCGCCGATATGTTTATTACTGGGCAATCAAATCAAAATGGCTATATGCACCTTACCTTGCATAAAGAGCGATTAATTGCTGTAGCCAGTCCTGATTACCTGCAACAATGGCTAAATAAACCCAATGCATCACCTCAAGAGTTAATCGCCGCTTTACCTTCAGCAACCTTACTCACCGTCGATGAAGGAGAATTAGGCATTGATTGGCAGCGCTGGCATACCGTCAATAAAGCCGACGACAGCGACAAAAAACAACAACATATTTTTAGCCACGTTTTGATGGCCATTGAAGCTGCGATTGCTCATCAAGGAATCGCACTTGCCTCTGACTTTATGGTTAAAGGAGATATTGCAGCAGGAAGGCTTGTTGCATTGGATTTACCAGACATTTTAACGGGTTTTAATTTTAACTTTAGCTGTAAACAACGCAGACAACACGAACCAGCTTTAGCAAGCTTTATTCAATGGCTAAAAAGGCAATCTCACTCTGGTGGCTAACCAATAAAAAAGCCAGCATTAAGCTGGCTTTTTTATTAATCGATTGAACGTTACACAATCATTCCGATTTTTTCGTAAACTTTTTTGATTGTTTCTTCAGCTCGAGCCTGCGCTTTTTCAGCTCCCGCTTTAAAGACTGCATTTAGGTAGTCTTCATCCGCTCTGATTTCACGAAAACGTGCTTGAATAGGTTCTAGCATAGCAACAACAGCTTCACCTGTTGCAACTTTCAAGTGTCCATACATTTTGTCTTCAAAGTCTTTTTCAATTAACTCGATTGACTGACCGTTACAACCTGACATCAAGCTCAATAAGTTTGATACACCTGGCTTTTCTTCAACGTCAAAACGAACAACAGGCGGCTCTTCACTATCTGTCATCGCTTTTTTCACTTTCTTCATAATCGCTTTAGGATCATCAAGTAAACCAATCACGTTATTACGGTTTTCGTCTGACTTAGACATTTTTTTCGTTGGCTCTTGCAGCGACATGACACGAGCGCCGGTTTCAGGAATAAATGGCTCAGGCACAACAAATGTGTCGCCATAAGCATTATTGAAACGCGTTGCAATATCACGTGTTAGCTCTAAATGTTGCTTTTGATCTTGGCCTACAGGCACTTCATTTGCTTGATAAAGCAAGATATCTGCCGCCATTAATACTGGGTAGTCAAACAAACCAACATTAATGTTATTAGCATGCTTTTGCGATTTATCTTTAAACTGTGTCATGCGGTTAAGCTCACCCATTTGGGTGTAACAGTTTAATGCCCAGCTCAACTGCGTATGTTGTGGTACTTGAGATTGTAAAAAGACGGTACTTTTTTCAGGGTCGATACCACAAGCGAGATAAATGGCTAGTGTGTCTAAGCATGCCGCTCGTAACTTTTCAGGATCTTGGCGAACGGTAATCGCATGTAAATCAACAACACAATAAATACAATCGTGGCTGTCTTGCATACCAACCCATTGACGTAGCGCGCCCATGTAATTACCAATACTTAGCTCGCCTGATGGTTGAGCGCCACTAAACACGATAGGTTTTGCAGTCATTTGTTTTATTGCTCCATTGATTTAGCTGTGAATTCTGCCGAATTAGTTAATAAGGCTAAAATTTCATTGAATTGTTCGCATACCGCAGTGGGTCCGCTCAGACCAATATCTTCACCGTAGTTGTACCCATAGGTCAAGCCTATTGAGGTTACGCCTGCGGCTTTCGCTGCTAATATGTCATTTTTTGAATCCCCTACCATCAACAGCTGTTGTGGTTCGAGCTGCCATTTGTGCAAAATATGCGTTAAAGGCAAAGGATCGGGTTTCATTTTATCCAGCGAGTCGCCACCTAACACCAGACCAAATAAGTCGGCTATACCAAATGCTTCTAACAACGGGATAGTAAACCGATAAGGTTTATTTGTCACAATCGCCAGTGGGTAGCCTGCAGCATTAAGTTTGCTGAGCACGGTTAATACTCCAGCATATAACTTACTGTGTTTTTGTAGGTGTAATTCGTAATGCTTCATAAAAATAGGCATGACATTTTCAAGTTGTACACCTATGTCACACCCTTTTTGTTGCTCAGCATTGAGTAACGCACGCTGCATTAATACTTGAGCACCATTGCCAACCCAGTTTCTCACTTGCTGCTCGGTGCAACTTGGCAATGCTAACTCAGCAAGTGTCGCTTGGGTCGCGGCGGCTAAATCGGGCACACTATCAATTAGCGTGCCGTCTAAGTCAAACGCAATGGCTTTTATGCTAGAAAAATCAGCCATACTACGCGTCTACTTTTGCAAGCTCGGTACGCATTTCATCAACCACGGTTTTATAATCAGGCTGATTAAAAATAGCAGAACCTGCGACAAACATATCTGCGCCTGCCGCTGCAATTTCGGCAATATTATCCACTTTTACGCCACCGTCCACTTCAAGACGAATATCAAATCCACTGGCATCAATTTTTTCGCGAACTTGTTTAAGTTTATCTAACGTAGATGGGATAAATGATTGACCGCCAAAGCCAGGATTGACTGACATAAGCAGAATCACATCTAATTTATCCATTACATGGTCAAGATAATGTAATGGCGTTCCAGGGTTAAATACTAAGCCAGCCTTACAGCCTGATTCTTTAATTAATTGCAAACTACGATCAAGATGTTCCGTCGCTTCTGGATGAAAAGTAATAATTGAAGCACCTGCTTTAGCAAAATCTGGAATGATACGATCTACAGGCTTAACCATTAAGTGCACATCAATATCAGCGGTAATGCCATAATCACGAAGCGCCTGACAAACCATAGGACCGATTGTTAAATTTGGTACATAGTGGTTATCCATTACATCAAAATGAACAACGTCAGCACCGGCATCTAAAACGGCTTTAACATCATCACCTAAACGGGCGAAATCGGCAGATAAAATAGATGGGGCAATCAAAAATGGACGCATAGTCTTCTCGAAGCAATTAAAAGTGACCGTATTTTACCCCCTGAAGCTTATTCGCTCTAGTCGCAAAGCGTAATAAAAGGTTGTTATTGTCAATAAACGTAAATTTTCATAATCTGTAAGTATTAAATTGATCCAGATCACATGAGAGTGATGTTCATTAACTATACAAATTTGCTATAATGCGACCTACGTCACTGTGTTTTTCGCGATGTTATAGTTATAAAGCGACTACCAAGTCAGTTGCTAAGTCTCTATTAGAACGTCACTAAACATTTTTTATTGTGTTAATTCTGAAAGTATAAGACAAGGATAGCCCTTATGATGTGCAGTCAGTCAAAAATGAGCACCCACCAAACAGGTAAGGTGACGCTAAAACCTGTAGTAAGCTTATTTTCAACCAGCGCATTAATGTTAGTTGCCTATTTTGTCATGTCGGATAATAGCAATCCATTGTTGGCTGACAACTGTGCTTGTACAGAAAACGTTACCTACAATTCCAGCCTACCTAGCAGCCACCCTAATAATCGTTGTGCTGTCGAGTCTGACAATGTGAGTTGGGGAGATTGGGTTACGGGTAAGAGTCGCTCAAGCCAGTTTCATTTTTTAGATTTACTCGAGTTACTACACAACAGCGACAAGAGTAAACCGATTAGCGACATGCCCACTAATAATCCGAATAGCATTTAATGTCTTTTTGGCGGGTATTTTCGAGTACTGTTGCAGCTTTCTTTGGAGTGCAGACAGAAGATAATCGCCAGCGAGACTTTCAACAAAGTAATTCACCATTACCTTTTATTTTTATGGGAATTGCTCTGGCGATCATTATGATTCTATCTTTGATTTTTATCGTGAACCAAGTATTAGCTTAATCCTATTCCAATTACCCTTCATGTCCTTTCTATAGCAATACCATTCCCATGCTTTTCATGAATCAATAGCAGAATAATTAATACAATACTTAATCAATCACTTCTTGGTAGTGGTGATCGTACAAGGCCATAATTTCATCCACTTTCTTTCTGCCATTGCCCTTTTGGCTTATATTACGCTGCACCGCAATAGAGGCCAGTTTGGCACCGCGGTATAATTCGCGTGTTAGCGGAATATCATGGTTACTGATTAAAACAGGAATGTCTCTTTCAAGTGCGGTATGACGCGACTCTCTTGCAAGTAAGGCTTGATCATCTAAGCTGAAACCTGGCCCTGCATATGTAGTAAAGCTTGCCGTTGTTGATAATGGCGCATAGGGAGGGTCACAATAAATCACGTCCCCAACAGTCGACATCTCAAAAGCTTTTTCATAACTTACACAATGAAAACTCGCTTTTTGCGCCTTCATTGAAAAATGCCTAAGTTCATCTTCAGGAAAGTATGGTTTTTTATATGAACCAAAAGGTACATTAAAGCCGCCTTTGCGGTTGTAACGACATAAGCCATTAAAACCATGGCGATTCATATACAAAAAATATACTGAACGCTTGAAGGGATCGTTAGTTTGATTGAATTCAGTGCGAATACGGTAATATTGCTCTTTTACATTCATCTCTGGCACAAACATCGCTTTAGCTGCTGCGATATAAGTATCAGGATCATTTTTGACAATATTGTATAAATTAATCAAGTCTTGGTTTATGTCGCAGAGTAAATACTCATCATAATCAGTATTAAGAAATACTGATCCAGCACCGACGAAAGGTTCGACTAATCTATTACCTTGAGGTAAGTGTTTTGCAAGCTCGTCAACGAGTTTAAATTTTCCACCCGCCCACTTAAGAAAGGCTCTATGCTTTTTAGTCATGAATACCGTTTGCTAGCAAAATTAAAGCAGATGATTGTACTCTTTTTATTGGTAATAATCATCGTTTGAATTATCGAATCTAATGGCTTTTTAAGCGGTTAATCTATTTTGAGTTCATATCCAGTCAAATCACTCCATTTGCGCACCCAGGGCGCGGATAAACCTAGTGACTGTTGTAATTCATCAGCTTGCTGCTGTGCCTGACTTACTGTGTCATATTGCCCAAATAACACAATATGGCGCTGTTTATAACGAGCTTGTTGGGCATAAGCTAAGTCTGTTTGAATCCGTTCTAGTTTAGATAATATTTGAGTGAGTGACTTAGCCTCTCGGACACTGGCAATTTGCAATGTATAACCAGGTTTATCTAACAGTGATAAACTCGCCGTATTATCATTGTTAGATAAACCTTCAGCGACTAATTTGTCGCTCTCGACAATCGGCTTGCCTTCTGACACTTCAGATAGCTGGACATCTTGATTTATGTCTTGAGAGCCTGCTTCGGGTGATTGATGAGTCATTGGGTCAGCGGCTAATTCATCTTCACTTATTTCAACGTTTTGCTCATCTTCTGTCTGTGGGATGTTGCTGTTTACATTGTGCTCATCAGTCATCTTACTGTTATTACCTGCACTGTTTCGTAGCATAATATCCACAAAATTGAATTCGGTAAGAGTAGGCTTGAGCGCATCTAGCCTTAAACCAGCCTCAGCCTGATTCAAGCCAGCCGTGTCGTTAATGACTGGTTGCAGTAATAATTCAGCGTAATTATAAATAGCCCACTGCGCAGGCGTTTCTGGTGGCGAATAAATATTATTAAACTGTACCTTATCTGCTGGCACTTCTGCAGTTTCTTTAAGCATAAACCAGCTGGCTAAAACAAGAGTTAATAACAACACAACAGACCCCATGACCCAAGGCAAAAATTTAGGCCACTTTTTGACGTCTTCAGGTTGGTCCTCTAATGCTTTATTCAATAAATTGATCACTTCGGTAGGCGTGCCAGATTGTTTTTCAATTTGAGCTTGAATAATTTCACGCGGAATAAACGGGGTTTTATTACTTCTCACCAAAAGTGTGCGATATAAGCCTTCTCGCTCAGCCAAGGATAAAGGCTCTAACTCAACATGTAGCAGCAAAGCTTGCATTGAGTCTGTGAGCTCGTGAGTCAGTTCGGCAAGTGAATCAGTTTCGATGGTAAACGTCATCGAAATGGGCTTACCCGCACATTGCAACTGAGTCAAAATCAAGCATTCTGCCCAAAGCTCTTTTGGCATGTATTGCGCGTCATCAATAATGATGTGTAAAGGCTTAGTTAAGCTAGATTGTATTCGAAGTAACGTATCAGCTAATGGAAGCGCATCATCAAAGATAGGAGATGAAATGAGTTGAACAAGGATTTTACGTCGAATTTCTGCGCTATCTGCATGCATTGGGCAGATTACGAGTGCAGAATTATAACTATCCAGTTCACTTGCAAGGGCTGTAACTAAGGTTGTTTTGCCAGCTCCTTTAGCACCGGACAAGAGTACCAATTGCTCGCTGTAGCTAGCAATGTGCTGTAATCGCTGTACTAGAGATTCTTGAGAAGGTAACAATAGCGTTTGTTGAATGTCCACAAGCCCACCATTAGACTCACACGTTACTTAGACTTGGCTAATCACTTCTGCCAATAATGAAGTTTCAACATCTGAAAAAACGTCAGCGGAGCCAATTGACGTGGGTAACACTAACCTAATTTGACCAGCAAGGACTTTTTTATCTCGCTGCATATGCGCAATGAATTGATCAAATGTCATTGAATCTGGTGATGCAACTGGCAAATCAAATGCTTGCAGTAAAGCAACGACCCTATCGAAATCTTGTTGTGAGATTAAATTGAGTTTTAATGACGTGAGTGCCGCCATAACTGTACCAGCAGATACCGCTTCACCATGAAGCCATACGCCATAACCCATTTCAGCTTCAATGGCATGTCCGAAGGTGTGGCCTAAATTAAGCAAAGCTCGTACGCCACGCTCTGTTTCATCTTGTGCAACCACATCAGCCTTAATTTGGCAGCATCGAGCTATAGCATAAGTTAATGCATCATTATCAAGCCCTTTAAGTGACTCTACATTTTGCTCTAACCAACTAAAAAACTCAGCGTCCCAGATAATGCCATACTTAATCACTTCAGCCATACCAGCAGCAAACTCTTTAGCCGGTAAAGTTGATAAGCAATCGGTATCGATGATCACGGCTTGAGGCTGATAAAATGCCCCAATCATGTTTTTCCCTAACGGATGATTGACTGCTGTTTTGCCACCTACAGAAGAGTCAACTTGCGAAAGCAGTGTGGTTGGAATTTGTATAAACTCAACACCTCGCTGGTAGCAAGATGCAGCAAAGCCAGCCATGTCACCAATGACACCGCCACCTAATGCAACTATGACACAATCGCGGGCATAGTTATTTTCAAGCAAAGCTGAAAATATCAAATCCAGATGTGTGAGATCTTTATATTTCTCACCATCAGGAAGCACAACAACACCCACGTCAGCACAACTCGCCATCGCTTGTTGTGCCGTTGTAAGGTACAAGGGAGCGATAGTGTCATTGGTGACTATGAGTGCTTTTTTACCGGAAAGGTAATCGGAAAGGTAAGCATTTTGCTGCAATAAATTCTGGCCAATAAAAATGGGATAACTTCTTATACCTAATTCAACCTGAACTTGTTGCATAAACCTACCTAGAATCCGAGTTGCTCAATAATTTGATTTGCGACTATTTTAGCGCTTTGCTCATCTGTCTTAACAATCACGTCAGCAATCTCTTCGTATAAAGGATTACGAACATCAGCAAGATTCTCTAGCACTTCGCGCGGGTCATCAACCTGCAAAAGAGGTCGACGCTTATCGCGTTGAGTACGAGCGACTTGCTTATCGATTGTCGTCTCAAGGTATACAACGATACCGCGAGCTGACAAATGATTACGTATGTCTTTACTTTGTACAGATCCGCCGCCAGTAGCAAGGACAATACCTTGCTTTTCCGAAAGGTCAGCGATGACCTGAGCTTCGCGACGACGGAAACCTTCTTCGCCTTCAACGTCAAACACCCAGGCAATATCTGCACCTGTGCGTTGCTCAATCTCATGATCTGAATCGTGGAAATCTAAATGCAGCATTTGGGCCAAATGGCGACCAATTGTGCTTTTGCCTGCGCCCATTGGGCCTACCAGAAAAATATTGCGTTTTTCAGCCATTTTATATACGTCTGAATCTTATATGAAAAGTATGCCTTATCGACTTAAACTCAAGCCGACCTATAATTTAACCTTGCTCTAATGAGACTTGACGGAGGATTATCTCAGTTATGCACCAGTTGTTGCAAGTCATGTTGACGAATTAAGCTGAGTTTCTTAAAAATAAATTCTACTTCTCCTTATTAATCAGAATAACGTTTCCTGAACTCTAGTGCAGAAGCTTTATTTTTATAGCATGAAATTAATAACTTAATTGAAGTTAACCTAAAGAACAGGCAAAAAAATACCAGCGAGAACGCTGGTATTTTTGATTCGCAATTTTTTACAACTGCTCAGTCACAATCTTAGGTGTAACGAAAATCAGTAACTCTTGACGCTCATTACTATCAGATGTGTTTCTGAACAAGAAGCCAACTAACGGAATATCACCTAAAACCGGCACCTTACTCACACGGCTAATTAAGTTTTGCTGATAAATACCACCTAACACAATGGTTTCACCATTATCCACAAGTACTTGAGTGCCGATACGCTGAGTATCAATAGACACTGCTTCACCTGTACCAGTTTGAACTGTTTCACCACGGGTATCTTGAGTTATTTCTAAATCAAGAATCACACGATCATCCGGCGTAATTTGCGGTGTAACCTTTAAAGAAAGAACCGCTTTCTTAAATGAAACAGTTGTTGCACCACTTGATGCAGACTCAACATAAGGAATTTCTACACCTTGCTCAATATAAGCAGACTTTTGATTAGAGGTGGTAATGCGCGGGCTGGCAATAATCTCACCTTTATTCTCTTGCTCAAGTGCACTTAACTCTAAATCAAGTACGGTACCATCGGCCATTTTAGCGACACTAAATGCAATACTAGCAGCGTTAGTTGCCGAAGAAGGCAAATTAACATTTAAGCGATCACTTAATGCAGGTACAACACCAGCAACGATATCATTTGCGCCTTCAAGCGAACCAGAGGTTCCTTTATCGCCTTGTTGATCTGTTATGCCCCAGCGAATACCTAAATCTTCAGATACGTTGTCCTTGACTGTCACCATTCGCGCTTCAATCAACACTTGTTTAATTGGAATATCGAGTATTTCAACTAAGCGATGAATTGTTTCTAACGACTCTGCAGTATCTTTTACAAGCAATGTATTCGTCCGTTCATCAACAGCAACACTACCCCGAGTTGATAACAAACTAGAATCTGCACTTTTCATTAACTCAGCAATATCTGCAGCTTTAGCATAATTAATTTGAATGTACTCAGAATATAGCGGAGCTAACTCCTTCACTTCTTTTTGATTCTCTAAATCTTGCCTTTCACGTGTAGCCAACTCTTCACTAGGCGCCACCATTAAGATATTACCTTCAATACGCTTATCAAGCCCTTTAGTTTGCAAAATAAGATCAAGTGCTTGATCCCAAGGTACATCATCTAAACGTAACGTGATATTGCCTTCAACAGTATCACTCGTTACAAGGTTGAAATCATTGTAATCGGCAATAATTTGCAGCACAGTTCTGACTGAAATATTCTGGAAGTTCAATGAAAGTGAGCGTCCATTGTATTTCTTTTCTTCAGCAGCAACGGCAACACGCTCAACTTTATTAATACTAACCTTAAAAACGTTACCTTCTTGCTTATAGTTATAATCGTAGTTGCCATCAACATCGACCATAATGCGTGAAGTTAAATCATCCTTAAAAGTTTCAAAACTTGTCACAGGTGTATTAAAGTCCTGCACATCCATAACATATAACAGCTCATTATTAATTGCTGTGTTATAAAGCTTAACTTCTAATTTTGAGCCAACCTGAGCCACATTTGCCGCAACAGAGCGGTTATTCAAATGAATCAGTAAATCACCACCACCAGTTTTATTGCGTCTAAAGTCAATAGTATCAATACCATTAACAAACGGGTTACTGGCATTATCAGGCCCAGACATTGTGTCATTCACAGTTAAGCGATAGGTATTACCCACAACTTTACCTTGATAAGGCTTAACCTCTGCAAGATCGACAACAATATTTAAAGCGCCATCAACCTGTGTGGTTTTAAGCCCTTCAACACCTACACGATCAATCGTAATGTTCTCTTTTTCAAGGTTTGAAATACTGTCTTCAAAACTTAAAATTATTTGCGCAGGAGAACCTGACAAATCAACTTCAGGCTTATCTAGCGCGGATTCGAATACCAGTTCGAGTTCTAATTGATGATCGACAACAGAATGGTATTTAACATCCATTAACTTATTGGCGGCGAAAGCACTTGGAAGTGCGCCCAACATTAAAACAACACCCAATACCGTTTTAATTAGTGAGACTTTTTTTGTCGATGTTTGCATCGCGGCAGAAGATTTCATTATTCCCTCATCCTTCGCACATTAGTTACCAGATAGTTCTAAGTTGCTTGCTCTTTCAGCCCAGCAACCAGAACCATCTGGAATTAATTCTATTATTTCAATATATTGCGGTGTCACTTTACCTATTTTCCCATGGTAAAGACCGAGATACTCACCGACCCCTAAACGATATACATTGGCATCAGAAGACTCGACCAAAGCCCAAATAGTGTCATCTTCTGTTAATGTACCGCGCATTCTTAAATTGTCTAAAGCATATGTTTCTAAACGACCTTTACGACGCTTTAAGTCAGGCTGTAGACAATTTCTACTTGTATCAACCACTTCTTCTGTAAGCTCGCGTGAAGGTGGTACAAAAGGACTGCGCATTAATTCTGCTTGATAAGCAAAATGTTCAAACTTAGGAGTTTCTTTTAACGGAGGAATACGAGCAATGTGCTGCGCTTTAGTTGTCGTTACAAACAACTCTAAATCACTGCGATCACCAATACAGCCAGTTAACATTAACACCATCATTAATACAGGGAGGAATCTCATTACTTATTCCCCTTATTCTCAGCAGGCAGCTGTGCACCTTCTTTAAATCGATAGGTTTTTGCTAAAATGTCCATCGACAAACTACCGCTATCATCTCGTGTAATAACAAAATCATGTAAGCTAACAATACGAGGTAATTTTGCTACACCACTGACCATATTACCGAGTTGATGATAATCACCCACTACAGCAATTTTAATTGGGAATTCTAAATAGAAGTCACGCTCAATCTCAGTATCCCAATCTAAGCTATTTATTCTTAAACCTGCGTCAGTTGCTACAAATGTAGTGTCGTCTAATAAGCCCGGCATTTCATTTTCAGAAGGCAACATTTTAAGTAACTCAGCAAATTGCGCTTCCATAACAACCAGCTGTTCACGATATAGCTTTAAGTTTGCGGCTAAACGATATTTAGATTGAAAATCTTCTCGTAAAGTTATTTCTTTTCTTTCTTCATTATTTAAAACGTCAATTGCATCGGAGACAAATAAATAATAACTTGCCCCCATAACACAGATTGAAAGAAATACTGCGAAAACAACCTTAACTAAAGCAGGCCAACTACCGATATTTTCAAAATCAATATCATTAAACTGATCTAAGTCTAAATTCATTATTGACCTCCTTCAGTTGCTTCAACTGACTCAACATCAGAAATCGTCACTTTTAATCTAAACTTTTGAAGTTGTCGTAAGTTCTCATTTTGGCTAATAATGGACTGCATACTTGGATCATTTAAGTATTGTGATGTTTTCACCTTACGCATCATATTAGCCACGTTATTATTCGATTCACTGCGGCCTTCAATCCAGAGTAAGCTACCTTTTTTCTCAATACTTGAAAGGTATATTCCTGGCGGAACAATTCGCACTAATTCATCTAAAACATGTGTCGGCAAGTTTCGAGATTGCTGAAGGTTTAATATAATCTTAGTACGTCTTTCAATATCTTTCTTTCGAGCTGTGATTTTTCTTATTTCGGCAATTTGTGCATCTAATAGTGATATTTCATTTTGAAGATAAGCATTTCGTTGGCGTTGATCATCAGTAACAACCTCAATAAAGCTGAGTGTTAAAAATACAGCTAAACAGGTCACTAAAAAAACCAATGCTAATATGCCAATATAATCTCGTTTTTGTTTTTCTCTGGCCTCTTCACGCCAAGGAAGTAAATTTATGTTCGCCATTGAGCGTAACTCCTAAGCGCTAAACCACATGCCACCATATATTTACTAATACTTGGCTTAAGCTGGTTTTTAATATCGTCCTCAGCATGCAAACAACCTTGGAACGGGTCTGCGACAATAGAATGTACACCCAATTCATTAGTTAATAATGCAGTCATGCCTTCAAGTTTTGCGGTACCACCACAGAGCACAATATAATCAACTTTATCTTTACCACTGGCAGTACAATAAATTTGAAGTGTACGTTTAATCTGCTGTAATAATTGTGTTTGAAACGGTGATAACACCTCAAACATATAATTACGCGGTAACTCGCCTGTTATTTTGGCGTTCTCAGCTTCGTCATATGGCATGCCATAAAACGATAAAATAGATTGAGTAAATAACTCGCCACCAAACGCTTGCTCACGAATAAAGGTTGTTTCTCCATGCTCAACTACGGCAAATGTCGTCATATTGGCACCGATATCAACCAATACTACAGATTTCTCATTTGCACCTTCGGGTAATTGTGCAAGGATTAATTCTGATGACCGCCCTAGTGCATAAGCTTCAACATCCACCACTTTGGTATCGAGCTCAATCGCATCTAAAGAATCCATACGAGTATCAATATTATCTGTGCGACAAGCACTTAACAGCACATCAACTTTTGTCGGGTCAGTTGTGTTTGCCTGAAGAGTTTCAAAATCGATACTCACTTCATCTAGTGAATAAGGGATAAGGTTATCTGCTTCAATCTCAATTTGTGCTTCCATTTCTTCTTCATTTAATGAAGCGTCCATGTAAATGACTTTTGTCATGACAGCAGAGCCAGAAACCGCGACAGCTGCAGACTTAATACTCTTAGGCAGTCCTCGCTTAATATGTCTTAAAGATTCAATAACAGCTTCTGAATCGCGGATTTCGTGATCGACAACCGCACCTTTACGTAGAGGTGCAGATATATAGTTTTGAATTTTATATCCATCAGCGGTCTTACTTAGCAAAATGGCCTTAATCTCATGAGAACCAATATCGATCCCGACCATTTGCGGAGCTTGACGCTTCCAAAATTTAGAAAGCATATTCCATCATCGCATTTATTTTTTTATATTTTAAAATAGATTAGCACAAAATCAACTCGTTATAAGTATTTGTATTAAATGTTTCTAAATTTTACAACTTGTTTTTTTCTGTTTTCATGTTTTTACTTCACCAAAAACCTTCCCCCTTATATACTAGCGAGCATATTTTTGATTTTTGGAATATTTCGGTGAAGTGGTTTAAACGAATACTTATTGCTACATTTAGCTTAACTTTATTAGGAATCGGCACTATTGTCGCAGCCTATTATTATGTTTTGCCAGATTTACCGGATGTAAATTCCTTAAAAACGGTAAAATTACAAACCCCATTGCGAATATACAGCGATGACGGTTTATTGATTTCTCAATTTGGTGAAAAAAGACGAGTACCCATTGAATACCAAGATGTACCCGAACAATTAATTAATGCAGTTTTAGATACAGAGGATGCTCGTTTCTTTGAACATAAAGGCATTGATCCTATCGGTATTGTGCGTGCTGCTATTATTTTGGTTACCACTGGTAAAAAAAGCCAAGGTGCAAGTACCATCACTCAACAAGTCGCTCGCGGCTTTTTCCTTTCACGTGAAAAAACCTATATTCGTAAAACAAAAGAAATCTTTTTAGCACTCAAAATCGAAAAAGCGCTTTCAAAAGAAGAAATTTTAACTCTTTATCTAAACCGTTCTTTCTTGGGGAATCGTGCCTATGGCGTAGGTGCTGCTGCACAAGTTTATTATGGTAAAGATTTAGAACAACTGAGCCTGCCTGAAATGGCAATGATTGCTGGTTTGCCGCAAGCTCCATCCGCCGCAAATCCGATAAGAAACCCAGAACGTGCCAAAACCCGCCGTAACTGGGTATTAAGCCGGATGCTAGAAAAACGCAATATCACAGAAGCACAATACCAAGAAGCCATTAACGCCCCGATTACTGCAAGATATCATGGAGCAGAAATTGATCTATATGCACCATATATTTCTGAAATGGCGCGTGAATACATGGTCAATAAATACGGCGAAGAAGAAGCCTATACTAATGGCTATAACGTCTACACCACGATTTCATCTGACTTACAGTTAAAGGCACAAAGCGCCTTACGCGATAATGTTTTTGCTTACGACCAACGTCATGGTTACCGCGGGCCAATTGCCGAATTATGGACAGATGCCCCCATGTCCACCAGCGATATTATCACTAACTTAAAAAGCACTTCTTCGGTACAAGGTATTATGCCAGCAGCTGTACTTGCCATTGAAGAGCAACAAGCTACGGTGATGAATGCTAGAGGGGAAGAAATCACCTTAGAATGGAACGGGCTAAAATGGGCTCGTAAATTTATCACCGATCGCCGTCAAGGCACACCGCCCAAGAAAGCTGAAGATATTTTAGCTGTTGGCCAGAAAGTGTGGATAAGAAACAACGGCGAATATTGGCAACTTTCTCAAATTCCGCAAGTATCAAGTGCCACAGTATCACTTGAGCCAAGTGATGGCGCAATTCGTACGCTCGTTGGTGGTTTTAGCTTTACCCAAAGCCAATACAACCGTGTGACCCAGGCAAAGCGCCAGCTGGGGTCAAATATCAAACCATTTATATATTCAGCAGCGCTTGAAAAAGACTATACATTGGCAACACTAATTAATAACGCGCCAATTAATAAGCCAGATACTCGACAAGGCACCGCTTGGAGACCTAAAAACTCTCCAGATATCTACGGAGGACCGACGCGTCTTCGTATGGGCTTAGCGCAATCTGTGAACGTCATGTCAGTTCGCGCGATGAGGCACATTGGGTTAGATAACACTATCGATAAACTTGTGGAGTTCGGGTTTGATCCAAATGATCTACCTCGAAATGAATCAGTGGCACTCGGCTCTCCTTCTGTAACACCTTTGCAAGTTGTTACTGCGTTTAATGTGTTCACCAACGGTGGTTACTTAGTGGAGCCTTACTTTATCAAGCAAGTCACCGACTCTTATGACAATGTAATTGAAGAAGCCAACCCTCTTTTAGCGTGTACGCCATCAGAAAATGATAATAATGGAACTGATGACAATCTAAGTGATACAGAATTAACGTCTAATTCAGACGCAAATGACCCATTTGCAGCAATGGCAGCTGAATTTGCTAGCTCACAACAAGCTGAAGTTAACCAAGCAAATGACACGACTGCTCAATCAAGTGCTATTAGTCAATGTGGCGATGAGAATAGTCGTTATGCACCAAGAATTATCACTGAGCAAACCGCTTTCCTTATCTCTGAGGCATTAAAAAGTGTTATTTGGGGTGGCGGTAATTGGAGTAAAGGCACTGGTTGGAACGGGACGGCATGGCGAGCTTCTCGCCTAATCAAGCGTCATGATATTGCTGGTAAAACAGGAACAACCAATGAATCTCGTGATACCTGGTTTAGTGGGTTCAATCCAACATTAACGTCAACATTCTGGGTCGGCTTTGATGATCACAGCCGCCGTTTAGGTCGTACAAGCTGGGTAGCTGATGGACCTGAAAATCAGATATCAGGGGCAGAAGCAGGCGCCAAGACAGCTGGGCCTGGTTGGAATGATTTTATGAATCAAGCGCTCAAAGGCACAGAAGAAAAGACCACCATTCCGCCTAAAGGCATTATCTCTGCGCGTATTGATTTAGCTACGGGTTTATTAACGCGTAAAACTGATCACACAACTTCTTTTGAGTACTTTGTCGAAGGAACTGAACCGACTGAATATGCGACAGAAGAAACCATTGATGACGATATATTTATTGAAAATCCAACAGATGATTTATTTCAATAAACCCTAAAATGCATCTATAAAATGTGAATGCTAAAAAGCCCTGAGTTAACTTAACTTAACTCAGGGCTTTTTGTTATTACAGTCAAGGCTCAAACAATAAAGTAAGTGGCTACTTACCTTGCTTTGCAGCTAATGCTTGTTTAACTTGCGCTAATGATGTGCCACCTAACGCTTCACGCTTTTCTAAACATGACTCAATAGTCAAACACTCATAAACATCATCACTGATAATTGGGCTAAATTGCTGTAACTCTGAGATAACCAAATCTTCTAATGGTGTTTGTTTAGCAATCGCGGCGACGACAACTTCACCGACGACATGATGGGCTTCTCTAAATGGCATACCTTTAGCCACTAGATAATCAGCTAGCTCTGTAGAATTAGCATAACCTTGCTGGGCAGCTGCGAGTGTTCTTTCACGGTTAACTTGTAAACCGCTAAGAACTAATGCGGCCATTTCAAGACAAATTGACCAGCTATCCATCACATCAAATAAGCCTTCTTTGTCTTCCTGCATATCTTTGTTGTACGCCAAAGGTAGTGCTTTCATTGTGGTTAAAATGCCCATCAAGCTGCCATAAACGCGGCCAGTTTTACCACGGATCAGTTCCAATGCATCTGGGTTCTTCTTTTGTGGCATTAATGATGAACCCGAAGTCACTTCATCATCTAAGTCAATAAACCCAGCTTCACCACTATTGAAGAAAATCAAATCTTCCGCCATACGGCTTAAATGCATCATACTAATCGATGCATCACTACAAAGTTCAATCACATGATCACGATCAGATACAGTATCTAGACTGTTTAACGTTGGAGCTGAAAAACCTAAAGACTCTGCAATTGCATGCCTATCCATTGGATAAGCGGTTCCCGCTAATGCACCACAACCCAACGGACAAGTATCTGCACGTTTCAATGCATCTTCAAGGCGACTAATATCACGCTCAAACATTTCAACATAAGCCAAACACCAATGACCAAACAACACGGGTTGTGCTCTTTGTAAATGAGTATAACCAGGCATCACAGCATCAATTTCACGCTCAGCCAAATCAATGAGGGCGTTCTTTAACTTGCGCAGTAATGTAAGTGATTGCTCACCCTCTTTTTTACACCATAACTTGAGATCTGTTGCGACTTGATCGTTACGTGAACGACCAGTGTGTAACTTCTTACCTAAATCACCGACTTTGGCAATTAATGACTGCTCAACAAAGCTATGAATATCTTCTGCTCCTGACGCAATGATAGCCTCAGGTTTATCGGCGACTTCAGCCAACAATTCATTTAACGCGCCATGCAGCTGTTCACATTCTTGTTGCGTTAAAATACCGACAGAAGTAATAGCGCTAGCCCATGCAATTGAGCCCACAATGTCTTCTTCAATTAAGCGATAATCTACTGGTAATGAATCATTAAATAATTTGAATAATGCACTGCTTTCTTGACTGAATCTTCCGCCCCATAACGCCATGTCGATACCCTCTTTCAATTCTTATCTGTTTACAAAAACGGGGCTTGCTGCCCCGTTTATTTTTCATATTAATTAACAGGTCTACTTACTATTAAGTGCTCTGATGCGACTTGATAAAGAATAAAGACGGATAAAGCCTTCTGCATCTTTTTGATCATAAACATCATCATCACCAAATGTGGCAAATTCTTCAGAATATAGGCTGTTTGGAGAACGCTTTTTCACGACACTCGCTTGACCTTTGTATAACTTAACGACCACTTCACCATTCACTAATTCCGCTAAAGATTCAGATGCAGCTAAAAGTGAATTACATAAAGGGGTAAACCAACGGCCGTCATACACAAGGTGAGCCATTTGAGCGCCAACTTGCTCTCTCCATTCACGACTAGTTTTATCTAATACCAACTCTTCTATCGCACGAAGACCAGCAAACATCACTGTTCCACCTGGCGTTTCATAACAACCACGAGATTTCATGCCCACTAAACGGTTTTCGGTTATATCAATACGACCCACACCGTGTGCCGCCGCAACCTCGTTTAATTGCATTAATGCTGCGTATGGCGATAACGCAACACCGTCAACGTGAGTCACACGACCATTCTCAATATTTAGTGCAACGTATTCTGGCGTATTAGGCGCATCTTCTGGCGCAACAGTCATAGTCCATACTTCTTTACTTGGCTCGTTCCAAGGATCTTCTAACTCACCACCTTCATGTGAAATGTGCCAAGCATTAGCATCACGGCTATAAATTTTAGTTGCAGAAGCTGTTGTCTCAATATTTCTTTCAGCTAAGTAATCAAGCAAATCTTCACGACTTACCATTGACCATTCACGCCACGGCGCTATCACTTTTAAGTCTGGTGCCAGCGCAGCAAAACAACCTTCAAAACGAACTTGGTCATTGCCTTTACCAGTACAGCCATGACATACCGCGTCAGCGCCCACTTTACGTGCAACTTCAACTTGTGCCTTAGCAATAATAGGACGTGCCATTGACGTGCCTAATAGGTAAGTTCCTTCATAAATCGCCCCTGTTGCAATAGTAGGGTAGATATAGTCGGCCACCAGCTCTTCTTTTAAATCAACGATGTAACATTCAGAAGCGCCTGACGCGATGGCTTTTTCATGTAGGCCTTCAAGCTCTGCATCGCCTTGACCAACGTCGGCACAAAAGGCAACAATTTCACAATTATCATAGGTTTCTTTTAACCAAGGGATAATGGCCGATGTGTCCAATCCACCTGAATACGCTAATACGACTTTTTTAATACTTGGTTGCTGTTCAATAGACATCTTTAATATTTCCTAACATAAACTGGGTAAAGCCGATTCACTTACTGTATTAAAGCCAATCGACGAAGTATTTTTTTAACCTAATAGCGTTACCAGTACTGCATTTTGTGCATGCATTCTGTTTTCTGCTTGTTGCAAAATAAGTGAACCTTCACCGTCAACGATTTCTGCGGTCGCTTCCACTTCTCTATATGCAGGTAAACAATGCATGAAGTAATTAGCACCAACTTGGGTCATTAATGCTGTATTGACTTGGTAAGGTTTAAATTTGGCTTCAATCTCTTCCATTGAAGTGTTATCTCCCATAGAGATCCAAGTGTCGGTGTAAACCGCATCTTGCGGGCCCATTTCATTAATATCTGAGGTTAAAATAAGCTTACCGCCATGCTTTGCGGCTAACGCTTGTGCTTCACACACCACTTGTCCATCAGGGAAATGACCCGGCGGGCAAACCACAGTCATAGTGGCACCTAAAATTGCAGCGCCATACATCAATGAATGAGTCACATTATTACCATCACCTAAGTAAGCTAATTTCACGTTACTGATATCATCAAACTTTTCAGATAATGTCAGAAAATCAGCTAAGCCTTGGCATGGGTGGTATAAGTTACATAATGCATTAATCACTGGCACTGAAGCATGCTTAGCTAACCCTGCGATAGTCGTATGAGAAAATGTTCTGGCAACAATCGCATCAGCCCAACAAGAAATATTAGTAGCAAAATCAGAAACCGGCTCACGTTTACCTAAGGCCCCATTTTGCTGATCTAAATAAACTGAATGGCCACCTAATTTATTAATGCCGATATCAAAACTCACTCTGGTACGTAAAGAAGGTTTCTCAAACAACATCACCACGCTTTTACCTGCCAAGGCTTGGTTATAATCAGCTGGATTTGCTTTAATCTTCTTAGCAAGCGCTAATAAATCAAGTAACTCTGTTTGCGATAAATCTTTTATAGATAATAAATGTTCCATTAGTGTGTTACTCCTATGGCTGAATTTGGGTGCCAACGGATTGTCCGTTTGATAAGGCAATTAATTGTTGAGGCTGTTTCCAAGATGCAACTTGCACCGGCTTCCCCATCCACTGAGCAACTTCTAATGCCGCTTCGACTTTGACTTTCATTCCTTTTTCTATCACGCCTTGCTGAACTAAATCTGAAATTTGTTGTTGATTTAATTGATCAATTAACTCGCCATTACCATCTAATACACCCGGTACATCAGATAGAAGCACTAACTGACCTGCCACTAACTTTGCTAAGGCCGTTGCTGCTTGATCTGCATTAACGTTAAGCATGTCACCTTGTGCTGACACAGCAATTGAACTACAAATTGGCAGCCAGCCTTGTGATAATAAATAAGTTAAGTAACTCGCATCTTTCGGTGTCACCTCACCCACTAGGCCTAAATTTTCATTTTTAACTACTGCATCAACGGTATTACCATCGGCTAAACTCATACCAACGGCCACAATACCCGCCTTAATTGCAGCGGCCTGTAATAACTTGTTTGACGTTCCCGCCAATGCACCTACGACAATCGGAATTTGGTCACTGGGAGTCACTCTTAAACCATCCAGTTTAATGGTTTCTTTACCATTGGCAGTTAATTGCTCATCGACTAAACATCCACCGCCGTGAACAAAAATAACTTTCTGGCCGTCAGACATCATGTTTGCAACAACGCCCATGAGTTCAGCCATTCCTGATTCTGATTGTAATAATGCACCGCCAACTTTTAGTACAATAACTGGGTTACTCTGTGACATGATGATTCCCCGTTATAGGCCAAAGTGAATTTTAATGCACTGCAGGCCTTGGCTTGCAGCACCTTTCATTAAGTTATCAATCGCACTCGCAACCACCAAGTAATTGCTTTGAGAATCATACTTCCAACCGACAATGCAGTTAGGTGTATTCACAACATCGTCCACCTTAGGGAATTGGTTTTGTAAAACGCTAACTAACGGACTGTCATTGTAAACTTGATAAGCTTTAGCAATATCAGCTTCTGTAGTGCCTTTCGCTAACTGAACCGTAATCGTGGCTAAAATGCCCCGTTTAAAGTTACCTAGGTGTGGAGTAAAGATAACTTCTTGCCCTAAATGAGTGGCAATTTCAGGCTGGTGACGATGACCTAATACGCCATACGGCGTTAAGCTGACTTCACAAAAGCTAGTATGAAGCTGGGCTTTTCTGCCCGCTCCAGTAACGCCACTAACAGCATTAATGACAGGGTAAGCATCAGTTAGGTATGGCGTTAAAGGTTTCAGTGCAGTTAATGACGCTGTTGGATAACAGCCCGGAACAGCAATCATTTTACTGCCAGCGATTTGTTGATGATTCCACTCTGCTAAGCCATAAACGGCTTCAGCAAGAACATCTTGCTGGGTATGCTCAAACCCATACCATTTAGGGTACTGCTCGATATCAGCAAAACGGTAAGCACCACTTAAATCAAAAACTGCTAAACCTTGCTTATAAAAATAAGCAGCTAATTCTAAACTTACTGCATGATCAGTCGCGAGCACGACGCCATCAGCTTCCTCTACAATTGATTGCTTAGCTTCTGCCGTTAGCGGGGATAACGATAACTTAATTTGCTGGTATGCAGGATATAGCTCAGCAAGCGCCTTTCCTTTATCAAGACTGTTTTCTGATACATAAAGGCCTTGAATAGAAAGCGATGTATCATTATCAATTAAAGCGGTGATTTGTGCACCGGTATAGCCACTAGCGCCAATTATTGCGATGTTTTTCATTATATTGTCGTCTTTAGGTCAGTAAACTAGAGAAATAATTCGGTATATGAGCAGGGTGCTCGAGATTAAAACTATCGTCGAAGATAGTTTACCTTGGGATCTGTTACAGTGAATTGAATCGCAATTAAATACATATTTATAATCTTTAATCTAATCAAGTTATGGTGAATGCCTTAGCTGTTTGCTAGACTAACACAATAAATTAATTATGCAATAATAATGAATACATATTTATTGCAAGCACTATAAAGGTTGCTATGAATTCATTACCAGATTTAAAAAATGCATTTAAACAGCTAATTGCACTCCCTTCGATCAGTGCATTAGAAGCTGAGCAAGATATGAGTAATCATGCAGTTATTGAGTTACTTCAATCTTGGTTTTCAGATATGGGTTTTAACTGCACTGTTCATACCGTGGCTGACAGCCGAGGCAAACAGAACTTAATCGCAACTATTGGCTCAGGCAGTGGCGGCCTGTTATTGGCTGGACACACTGACACCGTTCCTTTTGATGAAGGACGTTGGAGTCAGAGCCCTTTTGAGTTAACAGAAAAAGATAACCGTTGGTATGGGTTAGGTACCTGCGATATGAAGGGCTTCTTTGCTTTAGTTATGGAAGCGCTGAAATCGTTACCGCTTGATGAAATAAAACGTCCATTACATATTTTTGCTAGCGCTGATGAAGAAACCACAATGAATGGTGCTAAAGCGTTTGCAGATTCAAAAAGTATCGCCCCTGACTATGCAATCATCGGTGAACCCACCAGCTTAAAACCGGTATATATGCATAAAGGCCATTTAGCACAAGGTATCAGAGTGATTGGTAGAAGTGGTCATTCTTCTGACCCCGCTCGTGGCTTAAACGCGATTGAAATTATGCATCAAGTCATCGGTCAACTGATGAAACTCAAGCAGCATTTAAGTGAAAACTACCGTGAAGATGCATTTAGTGTTCCATACCCCACAATGAACTTTGGCCATGTTCATGGCGGCGATGCAGCAAACCGTATTTGTGGCTGTTGTGATTTACATCTTGATATTCGCCCGTTACCTGGCATTGAGCTTGCTGATTTAGAGTTGATGGTGATTAATTATCTTGCAGACATCAACAAACAATACCCAGGCAGTATTGAGATATCCACGCTTTACCCAGGATCAGAGTCATTTGCAGGTAAACTTGATGATTATTGGACAAAAATGGTTGCAGATATCGCTAATACCGAGCCTGAGGTTGTTAATTACGCAACTGAAGCCCCTTATATAAAACAATTGGGCTGCCAAACCTTAGTAATGGGCCCTGGTAGTATCAATCAAGCTCATCAGCCAGATGAATACATAGGATTAGAATATTTAACCCCCACTGTTGAGTTAATGAAAAAGCTTATTTATCAGGCTTGTATTAAATAGTTGTAATAAGTTTCACTATCAGTAGCCAATAATCATGGTGCATGATTAATTATTAAAATAACCCATTGACCAACCCCCTCACAGCTAGCTATTGTGCTAGCTGTAGCCCATTAATGGTAGCGACTAATTAAGTTAAACTTATGGAGTAATTATGGCAGAGCAAACCGCCGACATGTACGCTTCTTTACGTTCTAATGTGAGTAGCTTAGGGCAAATTTTAGGTGATACGATGCGCGATCACCTTGGTGATGCATTTCTTGAAAAAGTAGAGCAAATTCGTATTCTGGCCAAAGAGTCTCGCCAAGGCGATGCCGAATCAAGACAACAAATGCTAGCTCTGCTCAATTCATTACCTGACAATGAACTGGTGCCATTTGCTAAAGCGTTTAATCAATTTTTAAACTTGGCCAATATTGCAGAGCAATTTCATACCATAAGTCGCAACTGTGATGAACTTGTCTGTGTACCAGATCCTGTCGAGCAGTTACTGGGACGAATGCTAAACAGTAATGCCAATGAACAAGAAGTCATCGACTGCTTAAAAACCCTCGATATTGATTTAGTCCTTACTGCTCATCCAACAGAAATATCTCGTCGTACTCTCATTCAAAAATACTCTGCTGTTGTCGACTGTTTAACAGAGCAAGAAAACCAGCAACTCACTGATCGAGAAAAAGGCCAAACACACCTTAGATTACGTCAACTTATTGCACAGATTTGGCACACCAACGAGATCAGAAATGAACGCCCAACTCCCGTAGATGAAGCACGTTGGGGACTAAGCACCATTGAAGCCTCATTATGGCAAGCCGTTCCAGACTTTTTAAGACAACTCAATGACCATGTTGAGTCAAAAACGGGTCAACAAATTCCCGCTGATATTTGTCCTGTTAGATTTTCTAGTTGGATGGGCGGGGATCGAGACGGTAACCCATTTGTGACTTCAAAAGTCACCGAGGAAGTATTACTCCGTAATCGCCATGCAGCAGCCAGATTATATTTAAAAGATATCGTTTCTTTGGTGAATGAATTATCCATGGAAGAAGCTAATGCTGAACTTAAAGCGCAGCTGCCAGACAGTAAAGAACCCTATAGAGACATACTAAGACAACTTCGTCATAAACTACGCAATACAATTGATTACCTAAATGCCCGCCTAGAAGGTCAGCAAATTGACCTGAACTATGACGATGTTGTATGGCAATTAGATGATTTAAAACAACCTCTTGAATTATTATACCGAAGCTTATCAGAATCTGGCATGCGCTTAATTGCTAATGGACTGCTGCTCGATATCTTACGTCGTTTAGCATGCTTTGGCATTCATATGCTACGTCTCGACATTCGCCAAGATGCTGAACGACATAGCGATGTGATTGCCGAATTAACTCGTTACCTCGGTATGGGCGATTATGATCATTGGGATGAAAGCGAAAAACAAGCTTTCCTATTAAGAGAGCTTACCAGTCGTCGGCCGCTTATCCCTGCTGATTGGCAACCGTCAGCCGACGTGGAAGAAGTCATCAATACCTGTAAATTAGTCGCCTCTCAACCTGCTACTGCACTAGGTTCTTACGTTATCTCAATGGCCAGTAAGCCATCGGATGTACTTGCAGTGTTACTATTACTCAAAGAAACTGGCTGCCAACACCCAATGCGTGTTGTGCCACTATTTGAGACTTTGAGTGATTTAAATACCGCTGCTGACTGTATGACACAACTGCTCAATATCGACTGGTACCGTGGATATACAAAAGGTATGCAGGAAGTCATGATTGGCTATTCAGATTCTGCTAAAGATGCTGGCGTAATGGCTGCCGCATGGGCGCAATATCACGCCCAAGAGCAACTCGTTGCCGTTTGTAAGAATGCAGACGTCAAATTAATGCTTTTCCACGGTCGTGGTGGCTCAATTGGCCGTGGCGGCGGGCCAGCTCATAAGGCTATTTTATCGCAGCCACCAGGCTCAGTAGATGGTCGGATTCGAGTCACTGAACAAGGTGAGATGATTCGATTTAAGTTTGGCCTTCCAAAAGTAGCGGTTCAGAGTTTAGCTCTATATACCTCTGCAGTTATGGAAGCGACTTTATTGCCACCTCCAGAGCCTAAACAAGCTTGGCGAGATTGCATGCAACGTATCGCTGATGATTCAGTAAAAGCGTATCGTGGTATCGTGCGTGAAGAACCAGACTTCGTCGCGTACTTTAGAGCAGCAACTCCAGAGGTGGAGTTAGGCAAACTTCCACTGGGCAGCCGTCCAGCTAAAAGACGTGTCGATGGTGGCATCGAAAGTCTCCGTGCCATTCCGTGGATTTTTGCATGGTCACAAAACCGTTTAATGCTACCAGCTTGGCTTGGCTCAGGAGAGGCACTTAAAGCTGCCAATGAACGTGGGGAGTCAGCACTGCTGAAGGAAATGGAACAAGAATGGCCATTCTTTGAAACCCGTATCTCTATGCTTGAAATGGTATACATGAAAGCCGAACCTAATCTTGCTCGATACTATGAAAGCACCTTAGTGCCAGAAAACTTGCATCATTTAGGTAAAAAGCTGCGTGAAAGTCTACAATTAGGCACAGAAGCGGTATTGTCGCTTACTGAATCAGAAGAGCTAATGTCCCACACTCCGTGGAACAGAGAGTCAGTCAAGCTACGTAATCCGTATATTGACCCACTGAACTTTCTACAAGCGGAACTTCTGAGTCGTACACGTAATGAGGAGCAAGCATCGAAACAAGTTGAGCTTGCGCTAATGCTGACAATTGCGGGTGTTGCCGCAGGGATGAGAAACACAGGATAATGCCATTATTTAAAATATGTTTATCTTGCTTAATGCTGCTTCTGACTGGCTGTGCTAGTCAGTACAGCATCTCTGAATCTGAAGTTGAAGATTACCTCAATAATGAAATGCATTATGAGGTTTCACAAGGGAATCAAGTTTTTGGATTGCAGTTAAAGCTCAACGATATGGAAGTTGAGTTAGGTCGTAAGCCTAACACTATTTCCGTAACTGCAATTACCAAAATGGCGGTTAAAAACCCCTTTAAATCAATTGCTGCTGATATGGAAACCACATTTGAGGCTGAGCCTTGGTACGATGTAGAGACCAAAAGTATCTTTTTAAAGAAGCTTGACTTGGTCAGTGTGAAATCCGAACCCGCAGATATTGAGCAAATGCTAAAACCCATTACGCCACAATTGATGATGTTTCTAAGAACCTTTTTAGAGTCCCAACCTGTTTATGTGCTGGACACCAAGGATAGTAATCAAGCATTGATGGCATCGATGACTAAAGCAATTGAAGTTGAAAGAGGCAAGATAGTCATAAAATTTTAAACAAAAAAGCGCCGCAAGGCGCTTTTTTATTAGCGTTACCGATTGCCATTAAAAGTTCTTAACGGGCTCTACAATCAAGGTGTTACTATGCACTGGGTTTTCAGACTGCATATATAAATCACGCACTAACTTAAAATCTAACTCTAATTCAGTAACGTAAAATCCATCCACAGGATAGGTCTTAATGACTTTCGCACCTTTTATTACTCCAGAGACTTTGATTTTAGTCGCAATACTATTAAGGCTTGCTCCTTGCACTGACGTGTTGGAATTCAACTGTAACCCATAGACTTGTTCAGCTAACTCTCGATAAGCCAAAATTTTTGAAGCTTCCATCGCCATTAAAATTTGTTCTGACTTTAACTCTGCTGGTTGTTGATCAATTGGGGCATAACCAACAGCGTTTAAAACTGGAAATTCTGTGGGCTGATAAGGTTCATAATTACTTTGCAAAACCTCACAGCCTGCTAATATCCAGCACAACAAAACAATTAATAATTTCATTCAATACTCATTGGGTAAGATTTAAAATGGATTTGATTTTTTAACAGCCTATAAATAACGCTAAAGGGAATGACCAACCTCACTTTCAGTCAATTCGTCATTATTATTAGAAAGTAAATCGCCAACATCAGTAATATTCATTTCAGGATTACTTTCAGTAAAATATTCCATTGCTAATTTTATTGCTGTCGAACCTACGCCAACATAATCTGAATATAATAAACTACCTGCCAAGGTTGAAGCTGGGCTTATTTTATCGCCCGTTGTTTCTTGGTATATATAAGATAAAATTGGTGTGTGATGTAGAATATTAATAGAATCTATTACATCTTTACTATCAAAACCATCCTCACCAAATGAATAGTAATACACATCATCCACAAGGCTTTCATTTTCTGATGATTGAGCACCAACAATATTATCAGTGGAAGTATTAATTGCTACTCCATCTTCAATATTAACCGAATTTGCACTGATAGCTTGTGTTAGAGCGCTTTCAACAATACTTGTTTGCAGTGATGATAATAAACCCTGTTGCATTTCGCTTACCATGTCATCAGACATACTCAACGAAAGTATCGTCTCATTATCTAAACCTGTACTAGCAAGCATCTGTTGCTGAAGGGTGTCTAGTGAAAACGTTTCAGAAGCCTTTGTTAGCGAAGTTGCTGCAGCAGAGGTATCACTAATTTGGTTCGCCTCATTTAAAATACGACTAAACTGATTCTGCTCACTATTACCATTGAGCTGAAAAATGCTCGTATCGACTTTATTGCCTAGCTTGTCGATAGCCTCATTAACAGTAAGAGCAGATTGACTTTCAGTCATATGTTATAATCCGAATGAGTTGAGAGTAAATAATATATTTATCTGTTGAGCTTATTATAGTCCCATGGCTTATTGTAAAGTACAAATAAAAATATCCTTGCAAATATAATTAAGCATTTTTTAAAACAAAGATAATGCCATTTAAAATTAACAGCATTTATTTTTCACCCTTTGATACGTAAATGGAATAAATATATCGCCCTATAAAAATTGACACCACCAATTAAAACAACAACAAGTTCCAAATAAAGTAATAATAAAAACAAGCTAAAAACTTTACCAATACAATATATAACAATTATTAAAAACAAATAATACGTAATTAGGTAAAATTTCGTAAAGAGAGTGAAGAAACTGTGCAGGCCATAGATCTATATAGGATATTAAAGATACAATTTAAATAACTACTAAATAAATTTAGATTTTTAAAAATGAAAGTTCTCCTGCTTATTGTTTTATTTTTATTCACTATTTCAGGCTGCACGACAACTGAAGTAGCTGAAATAAAAATCCCTAACAAAGAAAACACGACTGTAAATGTTGTTGAACCTTCTGATGAAGTGATGAAAGGCGATCCAAATTACCGCCCTGTTAGGAACAACAACATTCAACAAGCTCAGCAGATAACAGGTTCAATTTTTAATCCTGATAATGTCTACAATATTTATCAAAACAACAATCGTTACGAAATTGGCGACATGATTTTGATAAGGCTCAATGAAGAGCTAACGTCCAAAAAATCCATCAGCTACAAGCGTGATAGCTCTAATGAGTTTGATCTGTCACCCAATATCACTGCTGGTAATATCAATATCAATGAAGACAACCTCAGCGCGGATTATTCGCAAGATAAAAGCTTTGATAGTTCATCTGCAAGTAACCACAATAACTCACTCACTGGAACGATTACCGTTGCAGTAAGGGAGAAACTTGCCAATGGAAACTTAATCGTTGCCGGAGAAAAGTGGATAAAATTGAATAAAGGCGATGAATATGTGCGTTTTTCAGGTGAAATTAGGGTGACTGATATTGCGTCAGATCATTCAATTAACTCCAGTATGGTTGGAAACACTGTTATTGAAGTTAGCGGTAAAGGTGAGCAACAAGATAACCAAGATCCTTCTTTGATTAGCAAGCTACTTAACGTATTCGGATAGTCGATGAAACGGTTTTTATGGCTATGTTTACTGGCAGTATTCCCTTCTGTCAGTATGGCACAGTGGTACGTTGGACAAGCATCGTATCCCATAGGTAACGATGATTATAATGATGTGCGCAAATTCGTTGTTGAAAAAGCAATTGAGAATGCGTCATTACAAGCAAGTAGTTTCATCAGCATTGAAAATACCGTTAGGGATGGCATTTTAACGAGCAGTCAAAGCAACGTTCTGTCACAACACCACATTAGTGAAATTGTCATTCTTAATGAATCTATAGAAGGAGGTAAGCTCACCATCAATCTAAAAGTCAGTTTAGAGTCAAAATCTAACTGCATTGAAGATCGTTACCTCAAACAGCTCATTGTTGCTCAATTTCCATTACTCACACCTTCACAGGCCTCAGCTGGCGATATTTCAAATCTCCCCTTTCATATTGGTTCGAGGTTTAAAAATGAATTAACCCATCAACCAAACGTATTCGTCGAAGAAATGATCCCACAAATGGTATATAAGCCAATTACAACGATGGATACAATTAATTTAGAAACCATACAAGGTATCTCTGAAGCCTTAAATAGCCAATATCAAAGCCAATATTTAGTATTTGGTTATATTCGAGATATCAGTTTATACAACGAAAAAAAATCCAACTTACTTGTCGATACTGTTTACCCCAAGCGTAACTTCACGATAAAAGTATTTATGTATGACAGGATCAGTAACAGTATATTACTTGAAGAAGAATATCACGGTGAAGGTGGTTGGAGCTTTGACTCATACAGTCGCGTAGATTTGGCGAACAGCTTATTTTGGCGCAGTGAATATGGGAAAACAATCGTCAATACCTTGTTCAAAGTCTCACAAGAGATTAATCAAACTCTAAAATGCGAGGCGACTAAAGCCATTGTCATTAATCGAGATGATGCCTATATCACCATCAATATTGGAAAATTACATGGTGTTGCTAAAGGAGATATCTTTCAGCATATTAAGCTCAAAAATATCACCTTGGCCAACTCTGTTTTATCGACATTGATGCCACCAGATGAACCTATTCATCTGGAAGTGGTACAAGTTAGTAACAAAATTAGCTTACTAAAAGTACCTAAACATTTAGACAAAAACGGTATGAATCAACATCAAATAGATTTATATGACGTAGTGACAACAGTAGAGTTTTAGTAATTTAAATGCTAACAAAGTAAGCCAGTCTCAGTAAAACTAGCTCACTTGACTATTTTAATTACTTAGCAAATCTGGTTATCGAAGGATAATCAACGATTACAGCTTCACCTAGCAATGCTCTACGTAGCATATCATAGGCTATAGCGGCACTAAGACTTCGTACTAACTGTCTTGATCGGTTAGGGATTTTAACCATTTGACTATACACAACATGTTTAGTCGCTAATGCAATCGCTACGGTACCTACAGGCTTATCTTCAGTACCACCATCTGGACCTGCAATACCACTTGTTGAAAGTGCAAAATCACTATCTAATATTTCACGTGCGCCTCTGGCCATAGCTTCAACAGTAGCAATAGAAACCGCGCCATGATCATCGAGGATCTGTGGATTCACCCCTAATACTTTTACCTTAGATTCGTTACTATAAGTCACTAAACCATGATGTAGATACGACGAGCTACCAGGAAAATCGATTAGCTGACTTGTTAACATTCCCCCAGTGCACGACTCTGCCAAGCTTAAGCTAAAACCAGATTGGAAAAGTCGATGATGTATCTCAGCAGCAAGTGTTGGACGATCTTCAGCTACAATCGCAATCCCTAAAATTGACTTAATTGCTTTCGTCACTTCAGCCAATTGATTAATTGCCTTGTCACCGCGAGCAAATATCTTAATTTCTATATGTGGCATTGACGAACGGTAGCCTAGGGTAATCCCTGCTGGTAATGTTAATTCTGCTAAATTATCAGCTAAAGAAGACTCCCCATGACCAATGGTCAGTAACTTCTTCAATGCAGTATTTTCACTAATTCCGAACTCAGATTTAATGAAAGGAATAAACTGCTCTTTAATCATGTGCTTTAGTTCAAACGGCACACCAGGCGTAAAAAACAACCAAGCTTTATTAAGCTTTACACGAAAACCACACGCTGTACCTACTGGGTTATCAACCATAACAGCCGATTCAGGTAATAAAGCTTGTTTTAAATTACTCTTAGCCATCTGACGGTTATTTTTACTAAACCAGCTAATCAGTCGATCTCGCCACTCCTCGTTCTCAATCAACGACTCGCCCTTAGCTAGCGCCATCGCTTCAGCAGACATATCGTCACTTGTTGGGCCTAGCCCACCATTAACGATAATCACATCGGCATGGTGACTTCTTTCAATAAAGGCATCCCTAAGATCTTCTAAACGATCGCCCACAGTAATCCGATGATGTGTTTCAATACCTAACTCCATTAGCGTGTTGGCTACCCACGCTGCATTAGTATCAATAATCTGGCCAGATAACACCTCTTCACCAGTACATATCATTTCTAATTTCATTTGTGTCCCTAGAAGCATTTAGTAATGTGTTGTTAAACATTCCATTATCAATTGCCTATCAAGATAACTGACTAGCGATAAACATCAATCACTAAATGGTATTAGTCTTATCAAAGCAATCATCAATGAGCTAAATAACAAACCTCAAACTCAAAAAACCAATAAGGTTAATCCCGATTGTGTAAACAACTCTAACTCATCTATAAAATGAAGGTCTATTTATCGCTAATGCCTTCACCGATGAATTTTTATGGAAAACCAAACCAATTCTAATCAATTTATAAGCCTTATAAGACCAACCGCTTTATACCTGTAGGTCAGTTTCGACAATCTTTTGTTATTAAATAATCATGTGGATTTCCTGTTGCACGTGAGCATATCGTCCACATTGTCCGCAGTTGATGTGTCTAAATTTGTTTTAGCTTCGTCTCTGAACATGTTTATCTTAAATTACAGACACAAAAAAGCCCGAGACTTGAGTAACGGGCTATCTGCTCTCTTAAAAGAGAAATTAGGCGCTTGGCAATGACCTACTTTCACATGGGCATATCGTCCACACTGTCTTTCGCTGTACTAAATTTTGACTAACTATGTACGAAAAAAGCCCTGACTATTAAG
>NZ_LKTL01000034.1:0-43892 GCF_001401775.1 Shewanella sp. P1-14-1
GAAACCTGTCGAGCTGAATAGCAATTTTTGTCATCACTATCGCCATAGAAACAAACCGTTATTTCAGTGGCTATTCGACACGATTGAGGCAATAATTAAACAACATTCATCAAAGAGAAACCTGTAAAATTAGCACTTTGCTGGATGAATAAAATCGATAAAAGCTTTAGCTGCCGGTGTCAGTTTGCGGCTTTTTAAATACACTATGCTGAACGATGCTCTTATATCTGGCATATCGGTTATCGGCAATGCGACAAACAAGCCATTAATGAGCTCTTTTTTGACCGAAACATCTGGTGCTAAAGAAACTAAGTCACATTCGCTCAATGACTCTTTAATTGCTTGAAACTGCTCAAATTTCACTAAACCAGAAAATCCTTTACGATACTTATTGAACAGGTCGCCAAATTGATCATATAGGGTCTTAGGTAAGGCAGATGGAATAGCAATGGGATACTGCTTAATATCAGCTAAAGTCAGTGGATTTATTCGTGTTAATGGATGCGCTTTACGACAGCAAAAAATAGCTTGAAAACTCGGCAGCGGCACCACCTCAATATCATCTCTTTGTTCTAATTCTGTCGCTTTAGTTTCAGCAATAAATAGCGAGACTTCAGCTTTGCATAGCTGCTGATATAGCGATAACCAATTACCCACTTTTAATTCTACATTCACATTGGGAAATGTATGAATAAACTGCCCTATACTTGGCCCGACGATACTGTTTAATGGAATAGCACTAGCACCAATAATTAATTCACCGGTTTCAAGCCCTTGAATCGCTTGTATCTCACGCTTTAAAAAATCGACATCGCGTATTATTCGGCTGCCATGTTCCACAACAATCTCACCAAATGGCGTCAATGTCACAGAGCGAGAAGTTCGCTCTAATAATTTAGCCCCGAGTAAGTCTTCCATTTTTTGGATACTTCGAGATAACGAAGGTTGGGCTAAGTTTAATTCCAGTGCAGCTCGATGAAAATGTTTTAAATCAGCAACAACAAGAAAATGTTTTAAATGACGCAATTCCATAACAAACCCAATTTAAATAAGAATACAAAAACAATTAATCAATAGCATTCACGTCAACCTACTATTAAAAAACAATTTATAAAAACAAATTAAAAATATTAGAAAGTAATTTATTAATTTAATATTAACTATAAACACAATAACAAATCAATATAAATAACCCCAAAAGTAAAACCATCATAACCCACTGTTTTTAATGGACATAAACAAATTGCGACACGTATCAATATGTATCAATTAATCTACAGTTAATCGATTACTTATAAACATCAAACCGATTCAAAAAATGTATTAATAAAATCATAGACAGAATATTAATTAATAGTTTTTGTGCATCATTAAATGCTTAATTTCGCATTGGATTATTAATTAACAATTTTGCAAACTCTATTTAACTGTCAAATATATTCATTTGCAGTTATTAAAATAATAATTAATAGGGAAGCATCATGAAATTAAAAAAATTATCACTCATGACATTGGCTGCAATATATGCGGGCGGTGTTGGTAGTGTTGCTGCAAGTAGCCCTTCATCTGCAAATGATAATGTGCAATTGCAAGGCGTTAACTTAATGGAAATGTACCTCGCCCAGAAGGAAACTCAGGCAAGAATGGGTACCGATACAACTGCGCCGCTTCGACGTGGTGACATGCGCAACATTCATTTCCAAGCTAAGCAAGCAAAAGACAAGTTTCAAATTGAACAAGACATTGTTGGCAAACAGACCTACATAGTAAGAATGCATGGCAATTCTGTAGCAACTTACAAAGGTGATATTCCAGGTTTACAAGCAACTCAGGCTACACTCAATAATAAAAATACCAAACTATTCACAGCGGGAGTCGCCACTGGCGCAAGTATTAATGCCATTGATGCTTATACCAATCACTTACTATCAAAACAGCAAAGTCTTATTCAAAAAGCGGGCTTAGAGGTAAAACAACAATTTACCTTAGCTGCAAACGCTTTTACCGTTGAAATGACCCAAGAAGAAGCAATGCAGCTGTCTACTATGTCAGAAATTGCCTACATTCAACGCTCAAAAGTTTATCAATTACATACCGATGTTGGCCCAGAGCACATTGGCGCAACTGGCGTTTGGGATGGCACTTCCACAGTAGATGGCGCAGCCTACAAAGGCGAAGGCATGATAGTGGGTATTATTGACACTGGCATCAATACTGATCACCCTTCTTTTGCAGCCGTAGGCGGTGATGGTTTTGAACACACGAATCCATTAGGCAAAGGAAATTACCTAGGGGATTGTAGCCTTAAAGAGTTTGCAGCACGATGTAATGATAAGTTAATCGGTGTATATACTCACAAAGACATAACTGCTGAATTTAAAGATGAATGGGGAAACCCATTAGCACCAGATTTTGGTGAAGATTTTCAAGGCCATGGTAGCCATGTAGCAAGCACAGTTGCGGGTAATGTTTTATATGATGTAGATGTCGTTGGTTCACAACTTGGCGGCGGGCCTGGTGACCCTATTGGCGTGCAAATGCCATCAATTTCAGGCGTTGCACCACATGCAAATATCATCTCATACCAAGTGTGTATGGTAAGTGGCGGCTGTTCTGGCGATGCCATGTTATTTGCTATCGAGCAAGCGATTAAAGACGGTGTTGATGTCATCAACATGTCAATTGGTGGCAGTGAAAGTTTCCCGTGGGATGATGCGTTTGAAATGGCGTTTCTTTCGGCCCGAGAAGCGGGTGTCGCTGTTGCACTATCTGCAGGTAATTCTGGCGCGGCAAATGGTGAAGACTCACTTTATACCGTAGACCACACATCACCTTGGGTGTTGAACGTTGCAGCAACGACTCATGCACGCTCAATTGCGATTGAAGATAAAGCACTAGATAATTTTGTCGGTGGCGACGAAACGTTAGTTCCCGATAGGCTGAATGCCGCTGGTATTTCAGAGTCGTTTACCGGTAACTTTGTTATCGCCGCTGATTTTGGTGATGCACGTTGTAATTCACCTTTCCCTGCCGATACTTTCCAAGCGTCAGACATTGTTATTTGTGAACGTGGTGATATTGCACGCGTTGAAAAAGCTTCAAATGCAGCAGCAGGTGGCGCGGGCGGGTTTGTACTTTATAACACTTGGGATGAAGCCGATGACGTCGCTAATGACACTTATGCAATACCAGGTGTACATATCACGGCAAATCAATGGTATGGCAATTGGCAAACGAAAGGCCTTCAACCTTGGCTTCAATCAGGCAGTGATTTACAAGGCACCATTACCGCATCGACAGCTACGCGCGTTATCACTCCAGAAAATGCAGATCAACTAGCGAGCTTCTCATCTCGTGGCCCATCAAGCACTATTGAAGAGCTATTCTCACCTGGAATTGCGGCGCCAGGGGTCGATATTTTTGCCCCTTGGAATGATGAAAATCCATTAAACCCGCAAGCAGATACCCGTAATTATAACGCTATTAGCGGTACTTCAATGGCAAGTCCACATGTTGCAGGTGTTATGGCCTTAGTGCGTCAAGCAAATCCGAGCTGGACAGCATCAGAAGTACAATCTGCATTACAAATGACCGCCAATAGCCAAGCGATTAAAACCGTTCATCCTTTAGATAGAAAAGTTGAAGTCGCAGGCCCATATAGAGCAGGACATGGCCTAGTCAATGTTGAACACGCGATTAACAGTGGTCTTGTCATGGATGAGACTGCAGATAACTTTCGCAGAGCTAATCCACAAAATGGTGGTCAGGTGCGTGAGCTTAATTTACCGCAACTCATTAATAAAGATTGTGGTTTAAGCTGTAGCTGGATCCGTACAGTTAAAGCAACCCGCGATGGAACATGGAGCGTTGAAGCCCTATATTCTGATCGCTCGCCTCTGTTTTGGGATTTTACCTTAGATCCAACCGCAAAAGTTAACGTGACTCCATCAACCTTTACCCTTAAAGCTGGCGAAACGATAGACTTAACCATCACTAGCCTATTTAAAGAGTCAGACATGGCTTGGTACGATGGCACAGTTCAAACGGCTGCGGGTGAAATTCAATTCACATCTCAAGATCAAACCATTCCTGCTGCACATTGGCCATTTTTGGCAACGTACAACGGAAAAACACTGCCGAACACCATCAATATTACCGCAAACGATGACCAATCTCAGCACGTGATAGCTGATGTCCCGTTTGGCGCACCTGGTTCGAGTTTAACTGGTGTTGCATATACTCCCGTTGAAGCAACAACCGAAACCTTTGATCTACCTCGCCGTCAGTTTAGTGCGATAACCATTGATGAAGAATTTTATTGGGATACCACACTACCTAACATCAAAACCTTCGTTGTCGACGTACCTGAAAACAGCGCGGTTTTACGTGCTGAATTATTAGGTCGCGTTGCCTCTGATACTGACCATCCATTTAACCAGTACCTTCAATCAGATGTTTATATCTTTAGAGATTTCAACAATGATGGGCGTTTACACCAATCTGAAGCCATTTGTGGTTCAATGCTTGGACAAACAACCAAAGGTCAATTCTGTGCTTTAGAAGAGCCTGAAGCGGGTGAATACACAATCTTAGTAATGAGTGCCTACCCATTATTCCCATACGATAATGTCGATACGATTGAAATGGCCCATGTGGTGATTCCTAAAGAAGCTTCATCAGCTATTAACCTTAATTTTGAAGATACTAGCGAGCTAAATTCTTCATTAACTATCGACTGGAATATGGAGATGGAACAAGGAAAGCATTACTACTCAGCTGCTGCTATTTCAGCAGGTGATAATGCGCCAGGTTCTTTAGCAATCGTTCCGTTAAACATTAAGCGCGATGTGAATAGTGTTTCAATTAATAGCTCTCAAGATGCTGCTCGAGTAGGCGATATTATTGATGTGAGTGTTGTGGTTCAGCCTAACTTATCTGGTAATGACCGTTCTTTAGAGCTCGATGCAACATTATCGGCAGGTCTTAAATTAGTACCAGGAAGCATCGCTGCAATTGAAGGGCTGAGTGAAACTGAAAACGGTTTTAGCTTATTACGTAGTCAGCTTGATACCTCAGCACGTGAAACCAATTACACCATTACCACAAACCTTGAAGATGCCATGTGTCGTACACCATTGGATATTGACTATCCAGATGGAACACCCGTAGATGGTGGGTATCTAGACTTGGCAAAGTTTGGCATTAACGTGTCGTGGGGTAGCTTCTTTGAAGCGACTGAATGGGGTGGAAACTGGGTTCATGATGTTGAAATGCCTCTAAACGCTGGTACATTAACCCCATTTGATAATCAGGATTATTTTAGTACTGACTCTATGATTCTAAGTTCTAAAGGTTGGTTGCAATTAGATACGGGTAACTATAACCCTTGGGATTTTGTCCCTATGAATATGTACTTAGAACTACCAACTAATGAATATTCAACTCCACCTGATTTCATCATTGCGCCTTTATGGGGCGGCTTAGATGCTACAGACCCTATGGCCATGTTTGCTCCACAGAAGTGGACATTGGCTATGTATGAGCAAAGCTGGGATATCAACCAAGAAAAAGGCGTGACATTAGCCTTTGCCGATGATTTCACCATCATTGAATGGAATAAAGCGGCAACTCATGACAAGAGTTGGGATGAAAACTGGAATACAGTAATAACACCAAGAAATGATAACTATGATTACCAAGTATTTTTGAAAAACAATACTGGTCATGCGCCAGGTGAATATGAAATTATCATGGCTTATGACAACATTGATTTTGCAGGTGAATCGAGTGAAGGTTCAATTGGTGTTCGTGGATATAACGGCCCACGTGGCACGTATGGCCCATTAAAAGGCCACACAGGTGTGAGCTATGCCTTCAATGATCTTGAAGACAAAGTGTCTAGCAACCTAGTGGTGTGTTATGACATTACTGGTCCAAGTGACAGTATTGTGGTTGTGAATATGCAAGCTGAAGTCACAACAGACGCCCTTGGCGTTAATCAAAGCGTCACCGTTACTGGTGATATCGAAGGTATTGCTAATGCCAATGCGGAGCAAATGATTAATGTCGCCTCAAATATCATTATGTCTGATATTAGCGATAAAATGATGGATGAAAACACCACATTCGAAGGTATTACCGTTACCTATGCTGACAATGATGGAGGCGTTTCAGCCAACACCATTACAGTTACGGGTGACAATATTACCGCGGTTGTGAACGGTCATACTTCAGGTTCAAGCTTTGACATTACGCCTGCAGCTGACTTTTGGGGTGAAACAATGGTCACAGTTACAGTATCTGACAACGTTTTTCCGAACGACATGAGCTCAACAACCTTCATGCTGACGGTAAACTCTGACGGTATTGAGCCAACGCCACCAGCAGCAGAAAAACCAATTGAGCCAGAATCACCCAAATCTGATTCAGGCGGTAGCTTAGGTTTATGGGGGTTGTTATTGATGTTGGGGTTTACGACCATACGTCGTCAAAAACGTCATTAAGCTCAATACCTTCACATAATATGTCAATGCGATATCGATAAAATCAGAAGGCCTTCAATTGAAGGCCTTTTTCGTTATGCAAACACATTATATAATCTGCTGTAAGCAACTCAGTCACACAATGCATGAAATCAAGCCAACACAGTTTCTTGCTTTTCATTTTGCATTGGTGACTCCAATTTAACATCCTCTGCACGCTTAACCAGAAAATCAATAAAACCCTCAGCGGCATTAGAGTGAGATTTTTCTTTTAACGACACCACGCTAAATCGTGCATAAATCAGTGGCATGACATAGGGTGACAATTCAACCAGAACGCCTTTTTCAAGCTGGCTTCTTACCGAAATTTCAGGAGTTAACGCAACTAAATCACCATTAATGATGGACTCTTTAATGGGATGAAATTGATCGAAACGCACCATACCCGAAAAGTCTTCTCGTTGTTGCTTAAACAAGTCCTCAAACGCATCGGCAATAGATTGCGGCATATGACGCGGGATAGCTAATGGATAATCTCTAAATGAAGGTAAAAATAACCGTTGTAGTTGCGTTAATGGGTGATTGGGGCGACAGCAAAAAATCACTTTAAATGGCGGTAATTTGGTTATCGTTAATAATTCACTTTTCTCAAGCTCTGTGACTTTGGTTTCAGCAACAAAAAAATCAATGTCACCGTATATCAACTGTTGATATAAATCTTCCCAAGGGGCGACTTTTAACTCGACACTCATATCAGCATAATGACGTAAAAATTCACCGACAATCGGTCCAACAAGGCTGTTTGAGGGGATTGGACTGGCACCTACTCGTAATTCTTTATCATCAACCCCTTGAAACAAGGTTACCTCTTGTTCCATTTCTTCGAATTCTTTTAAGATTTTCTGGCCATGTTTGAGTAAAACTTGCCCTAATGCAGTTACAAATACAGGTTTGGAGTCTCGGTTAAGTAACTGTCCACCAATCAGAAGCTCTAAACGCTTAATGCTTTTTGATAAAGAAGGTTGAGTGATATTGAGTATTTCAGCCGCTTTATTAAAGTTTTTTACTTCAGCAAGCAACACAAAATGCTTAATATGCCTCAGCTCCATTTACTTATCCTCCCCGATATTGAACATCTAAAAATCATTAAATTCGGCTCTAATTTCCAAAGTTCAAAACACATTAATTTTATTGTTATTTGGGTAACACGACCTTAGCAAAAGCAAATAACTAATCAATCACAAACCACCCTTCAATCTGTGACCATTTGTATCCCAAAGAACACTTTGAGGCCAAAAACAATAAACGCAACAACTTTGTAACAACTGAGCACCCTTTTAAATTGGAACTTCCTAACTCATTAAAAAACATAATGTTAAACCCCAAATAACAACATTAACAATCAATTAACAGATGTTATTTTGTATCTCTTATTCCATTTATGCATTCCTTTTGAGCATTTATGCATAGCCCAAAGACATTGGATGTGAATTGTGCTGAACGTTAAAAAGGAGCTGCAGGATTGTGCTTGACCTGTTCAAACAACAATAATAGGGAAGGTTCCATGAAACTAAAAAAAATAAGTCTAATGACGATAGCTGCAATATATGCAGCTGGGGCTGGCGCCGTTGCTACCCCCCCTCAACAAGACGGACCGTTATTGCTTCAAGGTATAGATGTAAAGCCTGTTGATATTTCAAATGAGGAATATCAACAAATGCAAGAAATACAGAGTAAATTGTTAAACCGCGAAGGGTTAACAACTGGGCCAAACCAACATAGAGCCATTAGTGCCAATATAAAAACGCCTTTTCATGTAGAAACGGACTTAGCGCCAGGTGAACATACATATATTATCCAATTAGCCGACCAACCTGTTGCAACCTACAATGGAGGCATTGCTGGCTACTCCGCTACTGCACCAGCCATCACCGCACAACAGTTTGGTAAGCAAACTAAAGCTAAAGTGAATACACAATCAACAGCAAGCCGCAGTTATGTAAACTATCTGCAAAACCAACAAGCGAGTATCCAATCTGAAATCAGCAGTAAAATTGGCGTTGCAGCCGATATTCGCCAGTCATACAAATACGCATTCAACGGTATAAGCATGCAATTAACTCAAGCTCAAGCAGCTAGAGTTGCTAACTTAAACGGCGTTAAAGCCATAACCCGTTCAGTTATTTTAGAGTTGCATACTGATGTCGGTCCGCAACATATCGGTGCTGACCAAATCTGGAATGGTAATGTCACCGAGGGCACTGAGTTTACAGGTGCTGGTATTAAAGTCGGTATTCTAGATACTGGTATAAACTCTAACCATCCGTCTTTTACCGCAATGGGTGACGATGGTGTCGCCATTTTAAACCCAATGGGTTCAGGTAACTATATTGGTGATTGTGAGCTCGAAGAATTTGCCAACATGTGTAATGACAAATTAATTGGTATTCGCTCTTACACTGAGATTACAGATACTTATGGCGACCCAGCATTTAAAGGTGAAGGTTGGTGGGGGAGCTGGGATAGAGCGCGCCCAGCTAACGGTGAAGACTACAATGGTCATGGATCACACACCGCATCAACGGTTGCTGGTAACGTATTATTTGATGTCGCTTACCAAGTTTCAGAAGCTGGATATGGCGATGAAATAACTGGTCGAGACACTGATCTTGTTTTTCCTCGGGTTTCAGGTGTTGCACCTCACGCTAATATCATTTCATATCAAGTATGTTGGGCTGGTGGTGGCAATGCTCCTTACGCTGGTTGCCCTCAAGAGACGACTTTGAAAGCCATTGATGATGCGATTGCCGATGGTGTCGATGTTATCAACTACTCTATCGGTGGTGCAGAGCAATTTCCATGGGAAGCACCTACCGAATTAGCTTTCTTAGCAGCCCGTGAAGCGGGTATTTCAGTAGCGACTTCAGCAGGCAATGCTGGAGATTACTGGATGGACCATGTATCACCTTGGGTTACCACAGTTGCCGCATCAACACACGGTCGTGTTATTACCTCCAATCCTAAAACCATTGATAATTTTGAAGGCGGTGAAGAGAGCCCTAGCCCTTATGGACCTATGAATGCTGCATCAATCACTGGTGCATATACAGGACCTGTCGTATTAGCGGCTGATTACAACGCCGATAATGCCAGCTGTGATACACCTTTTGATGTAAATACCTTTACTGCTTACCCTGATGGCAGTGCATTAACAGAGATGCCAATTGTTGTATGTCAACGTAGCGACCAACCTAGATCAGCAAAAGCAGATAACATTTTGGCTGGCGGTGCAGGTGGATTGATTCTTTATAATATCCAACAAGATTGGGAGTACCCTGTATACGAAGCCATTAAAGTAGAAGATTTCTACTCATTACCAACTGCACACGTCGGTGCATCTGACGGTACTAAACTCGTTACCTGGTTAGCTTCAGGTACTGGTCATCGTGCCAGTTTAAGTGATGCTTCTTTGTATACAGAAATGGGAGAAAGCGACTTACTAGCTGACTTCTCATCAAGAGGCCCAAGCACAACTAACCCAAATGTGATGACTCCAACCGTTGCAGCTCCAGGTGTAGATGTATTTGCCGCTTATGCCAACGATCGTATATTTACGCTTGATGGTTACGGCATGAACTGGGCAGCAATTAGTGGTACTTCAATGGCATCACCACATGTTGCTGGTGCAATGGCATTAATTAAAAATGCTCACCCAGATTGGACTCCTGCGGAAATCCAATCAGCACTCACCACCACAGCATCAGAAGCTAACTTTAGTTACGATCAAGGAGGCGCTGGAGTCATTAATGTCGCAGCAGCAGTTAACGCGACCTTACTGCTTGATGAAACCATTGATAATTACACCAACGCAAACCCAATGGCCGGTGGTGATGTGTCAAAGCTCAACACACCATATATTGTAAACCGAGACTGTAAAGGAAGCTGCAGCTGGTTCCGAACAGTTACAGCAGCCGAAGATGGTAGTTGGAATGTGACTGCAGAAGAAATGGGTTACATTGGTGCTTCAATGCTAGATTTAACTGTCACTCCAGCAAGTTTCTCCCTGCAAGCAGGAGAAACCCAGCGTATTATGGTGACAGCTAAATTACCTGATCTTGATTTTCAATCAGACTCTCCACTAGGCGCAGGTAACAGCGATGGTTATAATTTTTACGGTAAACTAACTTTATCACCAAGTGATAGCAGTAAGCCTGTTCAACGTATTCCTGTAATCACTACCTATAAGAAAGCTGATATACCTGTAAATATCCATGCAAAATTTGCTCGTGAACAAGGCACAATGTTGACACCGGATATGGTGTTACCAGCTTCATCATCGGTAGCCGCCACCGTCTATGGTATGAGCATGGGTGAGTCAAAAGAATACCACTTAAAAATGAATGAACTATGGCCATGGGACATTGAAGATTCATTACCTACAGCAGAATCTCAAATAGGCTACCGTATGTTTACAGTACCTGAAGGGACAAAGCGACTCGTGGTAGAAATCACCGATGAGGATAATGAAATCAGATACGCGTCTCGACTAGATCTTGGTCGTGATGTCAATAATGATGGAAAAATCCACTGGAGCAACGAGGCAATCTGTATTTCAGATTGGCGCTTACAAGATTACTGCGCCATCAATAACCCAGAACCAGGTCAATATTGGTATACCGTGACTAACATGAAATGGGGCCAAGGTTGGTATGATCCATATAATAAAGCGAATCGCATTGTGACGAACCTAGTCATGGTCAGTGATGAAGTAAGCTCTGAAGTGACTATTGATGGTATTGAAAGCAATGGTTTTGACCCAGTTAATTTATCATTAAATTGGAGTATGTCAGATGCTGTTGAAGGCGATATTTATCATGGCGTTATCGCATTAGGGACGGACTCTACAAACATGGATGATATTGGTATGCTGCCATTGCGTCTCACCCGTTCAGAAGATGAAGTGGTATTAAATAGCAGTCATACTGGCGCTCAAGTTGGTGATATTGTCGACTTTGAAATAGTTCACGAAGCTAACCTTAACGGCCTAGAACGTGAAGTGAACCTCAATGTGACGCTACCAGAAGGTATGACCTTAATTGCTGACTCGGTGCGTGGTAATGAATTCTTTGAAACCCTTGAAAGTAATGTTGATGCAAACCAAGTTAGCATTAGCGGAATGCAGGCTTCATCACGAGATTCAGAACGTCGCTATGAATTCACTACGAGTCTTGAAGATGACATGTGTCGCCTACCTTTTTCTGATGCAACTCACTTCCTAGACTTGGAAGCTATTGGGGTTGACCAACTACCAGGTTTTAGTAATCAGTGGGATCAGCGCTTTGAAATTCCAGACTTTGTTGGATACGACAAATACTTCCCGCACATCCCACTTTATGGTGTAGCTGCGGAAGATACCGACAACATCATCACCATTCAAGGTGACGGTTTAATGAGATTTGATGCCCATGCCCTATTCTCATTACCTGGAGAGTCTCTTGTATGGGACGGTGCTCGTGACTTATTGATTGCTCCTTTCTGGTTCAAAAACGGAGTTACCATCAATGAATCAGGAATGGACTTAGCAACTTTTACTCCATATGAATATGGCGTTTATGCTGCAGCACTTAATCAAAATCAGTACCTAGCTATCCAATGGAAACGCATGTATGGCTCTATTCCAGGACCATGGGGTAATGAAATAGATTATGACACCCACTATGAGTTTACAATGTTGGCCTCTGCAGACATTGATTTTACCCCGAACACTTATGAAATTATGTTCGCGTACAAAGAAATGAATGAAGATAAAGGTAAACATACTGTAGGCATGAAAGGCTACGAAGGTGTGCGTGGTTTCTACTACCCTGTTAATGGTTACAACTTTGATGAATACGCTATTAATGAGCCTGAAAAGTTAGCTAGTGACATGGTGGTATGTGCTAACTATCAAGGTCCTGAAAGTACTCGTCTTGTTACACGTTTCTCAGCAATGGTCAATACAGCTGCAGTTGGAAGTAATAACGAAGTCACCTTAACTTCTGAGCTGACTAATGCCAATACTGTGACACGAATTATTCCTGTACCTGTTGGTAGCAATATCACAGTTTTTGATATCGCTAACCACGAAATGGATGAGAATAACGTTATGGAAGGGTTAACCGTTGAATATATGCATAGTGAAGGCCGGGCAGTTGCAATGATGGCATCAGGTGAGAATGTTTCTATTGAAGTAGATGGAATGAGCTTTACTATCACTCCAGACACTGACTGGCATGGTGAAACTGAAATCACTGTAACAGTTATGGATGCAGCAAACGAACATGATCATGCCAGCACTAGCTTTATGCTCACTGTAAACTCTGATGGTGTTGATTCAACTCCACCAGCAGAAGAAGTGGCGCCAGATGAAGCGCCAGCTAAATCTGACTCAGGCGGTAGCATGGGGATCTTTAGTCTGATTTTACTTGGTTTACTAGGCGCAAGTCGTCGCCGTAAACTACACTAAAATAGCGTTCCAAAACTAGTGTTTGGGCCTTCTTTAAAGAAGGCCCTTTTTTATGTTCGCGATTAAATTAGCGGAACCTGTTCAAACAAATCAACGTGGATTAAACTGATTTCACTTCTTCATCAGTAAGGTAACGCCACTCACCTTCTAACAGGTCATCTTCCATTTCAATTTTACCTATGGCTTCACGATGCAGATTAATCACCTTATTGCCCACAGCTGCAAACATACGTTTAACTTGGTGATACTTACCTTCACTTATAGTTAGTCTGGCATGAGTAGCATCAATAATGTCAAGTATCGCTGGTTTAGTTAGGCCATCTTCATTTCGTAATTGGACACCTTCAGCAAAAGTCTCAATTAACGCTTCATCCAGTGATTCAGCGACTTCAACATAGTAGCGTTTGCCACAGTCTTTTTTAGGTGAGGTAATCTTGTGAGACCACAAGCCATCACTGGTAATTAATACAAGGCCGGTTGTGTCCACATCCAAACGCCCAGCAATGTGTAACGTCTCAACTTTTTCGATATCCATTAAACTCAAAACAGACTGGTACTCTTCATCAATAGTTGAGCAAATGGTATCGACAGGCTTATTCATCATAATGTAGCGTTCGCCAATAACCTCGATTTTGCGTCCTTCAATGCAAACCTCAGTATCGGTGCCCACTTTAAAGCTGGCATCTTTAATCACAACGCCGTCACAGGTCACTTCACCTGACTTCAATACTCTTTTTGCTAATGAGCGAGTCAGCTCAGTACTTTCACAGATAAATTTATCTAAACGCATTACTACAACCAATTACCAAGTCTAATGGGTCACTATTATGAGGGCTCAATGAATAAATGAACATCAAATCTTCCACAACCTGTGTTGAGCGGTAATTTTTAGTTACATATCTCCCTGCTAAAAGCTCACATTTTATCAACAAAAGTGGCTAATCCACTTGTTAATTGCCCTTTTGAGCACTTAACATGGACTTCACAACTATAAAGACTGATTTTCTATTTGCACTTTCTTGTTTTAACTCCAATAAACAGAAAGGGTAAATGAAAAGTCAGCATTCAAAGTCCATGAAGGGCTTATTATTACAATGCAAAGGAAACAACATGAAAAAGCTTGTTATTGGAGGGCTTTGCGCCTCTTTGATCGCTGGACTCAGCGCATGTACAAATGAAGTTGAAAATACATCTAAAACGGCGACAGCAGAAGCTGTTCAAGCGGCGTTAACTTCAGGGATTGATTTTCAAAATATCGACAAGTCAGTTCGTCCTCAAGATGACTTTTATGAATACGTAAACGGAACCTGGTTAAAAACGGCTGAGATCCCAAGTGATCGTACTAATATTGGTGCGTTTTACGATTTACGTGAGAATGCCCGTGAAGACGTTAAAGCCATTATTGAAGAAGTAGCAGCAATGCCAACCCTTAAAGCGGGAACAGATGAGCAAAAAGTGGCTGATCTTTACCGTGCCTTTATGGACGTTGAAACCCTCAATAAATTAGGTGTTACACCAATTCAACCTGAGTTCGATAAAATCGCAGCAATTGATTCTAAAGCTGACTTAACCAACTACTTTGCATACAGTCAAGTCAATGGTTACGGCACTCCGCTTGCGTTTTACATCAATGTTGATGCAAAAGATTCAACTCGTTACGCCACACATATTTGGCAATATGGTTTAAGCCTGCCTGAAAAAGACTACTACTTTAATACCGAAGAGCGCTTCGTTAATATCCGTAATGAATTCGTCGCCCATATTGAGAAAATGTTCAATTTAGCAGGTCTTGAAAATGGTAAAGCGGCAGCTGAATCAATTTTAGCCCTTGAAACAGCCATTGCAGAAAAGCATTGGGATGTGGTTGAAACACGTGACAGTACCAAAACATACAACAAAATGATGGTATCTGAATTAGCTGAAATAGCACCAAACATTGACTGGAAGCAATACTTAGCCACTATGGGCGTTGCTGAGCAAAAAGATATCATTATCAACCAACCAAGCTATGTTAGCGGCCTAAGTGACGTGATTGGTGAAACTGATTTAGCAACACTTAAAACCTACATGACATGGAATGTGTTAACCCATGCAGCAAGTAACTTATCTGAAGAAATTGACGCCGAAAACTTTGCCTTTTTCTCTAAAACCTTAAATGGTCAAGAGCAACAAGAGCCTCGTTGGAAGCGCGGTGTAAATACCGTGAGCGGCACTTTAGGCGAAGTCGTTGGTAAAGTGTATGTTAAGCGTCACTTCACCTCTGCAGCTAAAGAGCGCATGAGTGAGTTAGTTGAAAACCTTCGCGGCGCATACGGCACAAGTATTGATTCACTGGATTGGATGAGTGCAGATACAAAAGTTGCAGCAAAAGACAAACTGGCCAAGTTTAATCCTAAAATTGGCTACCCTGATAAGTGGAAAGACTACAGTAAGTTAACCATCAAAGGTGATGATTTAGTTGGCAATGCACAACGTGCAAGCGTTGAAAGCCACAATAAAGATATCGCAAAATTGGGCGGCCCAATTGATAAAGGTGAGTGGCACATGACGCCGCAAACCGTTAATGCTTACTACAACCCAACCATGAATGAAATTGTATTCCCAGCGGCAATCTTACAACCGCCATTTTTCAATATGCAAGCTGATGATGCTGTTAACTACGGTGGTATTGGTGCGGTAATTGGTCACGAAATGGGTCATGGCTTTGACGATCAAGGTGCTAAGTTTGATGGCGAAGGCAACATGCGTGATTGGTGGACAGAATCTGATTTAGAAGCCTTCACTGCGAAAGGGAAAGCGTTAGTATCACAATACAACGGTTATCAAGTATTTGATGACTTACACGTGAACGGTGAACTCACCTTAGGCGAAAACATTGGGGATTTATCCGGTGTCACTATTGCCTATAAAGCTTACAAAATGTCGCTAGATGGCAAAGAAGCACCGGTCATTGACGGTCTAACAGGTGATGAGCGTTTCTTCATGGGCTTTACTCAAATTTGGCGAGTAAAAATGAAAGAAGAAGCATTACGTAACCGTGTTGCGACAGATCCCCATTCACCTGGTCATTTCCGTGCATTAGGTGCACTGTCAAACATGCCTGAGTTTTACAGCACTTATGACGTAAAAGAAGGCGATAAAATGTATATCGAACCTGCTAAACGCGTCAAAATTTGGTAATGCTATAGAGCAATTGTTATTCATAAAGGAATAGCAGAATATCTAAAGGACATCTTATAGATGTCCTTTTCTTTTTCTAGAAAATAGAAATTAGACCCCTACGAAAATCCTCCTTCACACTATTTACATTGACTTTGTAAAGAAGCGTAAACCCTCCGAAACTCGGTAAAATATTCAGCATTGATTCAGCTTCAACCAGCTAAAGTAATCCCATATCTCAAAAGGGTTAGATGATTAACTCCGTTTACTGAATGCACTCAATGTTATCGAGTCTGTGGTATTGCAAATGAATAGAATTTTTCGAACTTTTTTTATCTTTTTATTATTACTAACAACCCGTAATGCTATTGCTGTAACGGTTGATACTAGCGCAGAAAAACCAATTTATGATGTTAGTCATGCTCTAGTAAATGATTTAGACAGTCTATTTAATTTAGCCAGCACAGCAGGTGCAGCCCCCATACAATATACCGATAACCTAGACCAACTGTATGAACGCGCTCCGCTAGCACAAAATGAACTTAGCCGTTTATTAAACGACATCAGCCAAACTTGCCATACACAAGTGATAATCCCTGAGATAAAAACCTATCAACGTGCGCAGCAAAAGATTCAACGTAAATTTGAGGGTGATGCGAGTTATATTACCGATATTGCCAGAGCCACACTGGTTGCAGATGATGTCAGCACCCTGATGCGCAGTTATCACGCCCTTAACCAAAGCACTGAAGTTGTTCAGGTTAAAAACCGCTTTGCTGAGCCAAAAGCATCTGGTTACCGCGACGTAAACCTGCTGGTTAAACTGCCAGAGTCTGAAATGATCGTAGAAGTGCAATTACACTTAGCTAAAATTGCAGACATCAAAAGTGGTCCAGAACATCAGGTATATCAGCAAATTCAACATATTGAGGATATTGCTCAAGCCGAGCACCGTCCATTGAATGACTTCGAAATGATGCAAATTGTGCGTTTACGTCAGTCATCTCACAAGCTTTACCACAAAGCATGGCTTAGCTATAAACGCCAAAGTCTTGCTCAATTTGACCCAACTCATATAGGAGACCAACCCCAAGCGGCTTAAGCCCACTATTTTCCAGTTTCAACGTTTGCCCCCTTCCTTTCGCACCTTACTTTAAGGTGCATTTTTTTGCGTTTTTGCCAGTGAGATAATTGGTTAACAGCGTTAATCAAGCTATACTCCCGCCATTATTGCCGATAACGGGAAAGACTGATGAATGACGTCATCGAAATGCTTCAAGAGTTAAGTGAAACGGTTCCTGTGCCACTTGAATTACCGACTTTCGAGCAACTGGTTGAAGTGGAAGAACAGATATTAATTTCACTACCAAATGATTTAAAAGAATACCTGCTTTTTGGCAGTGATGTGATTTATGGCGCCATTGAAATGGTGACAGCATCAGACCCTTACTCGCACACTTACTTACCAGAAGTCACGAGCTACGCATGGTCTGTAGGTATGCCAAGAGAATACATTGCTATCTGCCAGCAAGGGGATAACTTTTACTGTATCGACCAAGAAGCCAATATTCGTTTTTTCAAAAACGGACGTATGGCAGACATCATGTGGGAATCGTTATGGGATTGGATTCAAGACATCTGGCTTAAACGCAAATAGAGACTTGTTGGTGAATACTTTTCCCTTGCAAATTAAGACTGCAAAACAGATTAAATAGGAAATACCATGGCTAAATCAAACGCCCTAAACGCAATTGAAATGAAGTGTTTACGCTTATCATTGGGCTTGAACGTAGAACAAATTGCTGAGCTAACTAAAACTACAGCAGATGCTGTCACTGCATGGGAAGCGGGTGAAGCCGATGCGCCTGAAGTTGCGCAAAAGAAGTTGCTTGAAATCGAAGATACGATTGAAATGCAGGTCCTTAATACCACTGACGGTATTGAAGCTTTATTTAAAACTGAGCCTAAACGCCGTTTAGCGTTTGTGGTCTACCCAACACAAGCAATTTATACTCAGTATAATCCTGAGTTTTTAAGCTCACTGCCTTTCACAGAGCTTTATAATACTGCCGCTTGGCGCATCAAAAAAGAGTGCCAAATTGTACTTGAAGTAGAAGTGAGCCTCGTACCGCTTGAGGTTGAAGCTTACAAAAGCTACCGCGCTGACAGCGGCATGAGCGAGTCTCGTGAAAGTCGAGCTAAATGGGCTGCAACGCAACTTTAGTCCATCTGTGGCATGTAAAAAGGAAGCAATTGCTTCCTTTTTTGTTGTCATTTATTCATGTTAATCGCTACTCTTCTTGCGCAGCTTTAGCAATCTTTTCTGACTTTTCTAATGCAGATGTCATTGCAGAGCGCTGCTTCACTCTATCGCGATAAGCTGCAAGTTTTGGCGGAATCGTTTGCTCAAATACGGTTGCCCACAATAAAGTTTGCGTCAGTAAAATATCCGCAATAGTTAATTCATCCCCACAAACATAACCAGTCTCTGGCACCCATAATTCGGCAATGTTGGCGGCTTTATCAAATTCAAATTTTGCCACGGGGAGCATCGCATCTAATCGCTGCTCTTCTGGCAATGCAAAACGGTGTTTACCCATACTCCATAACGGCTGTTCTAACTCACAAATCACAAAGCTCACCCACCGATGGTGCAGTCCAGCTTGTTTACTGCCGGGTTCAGGTAAAAATTTACCCTTGCCATATTTTTCAGCAAGATATTGCAAAATCGCAGCGGACTCAGTCATAACAAAATCACCATCCGAAATAACGGGCATTTTGCCACTTGGATTAAGGCTTAAAAATGCTTCACTCCGATTATCACCTTTGGCAAAGTTAAGGAATCTAAACTCCCATTCAACACCTAACTCTTCCAGTAACCATGATACTCTCAGCGCTCTACTTCGGGGCGTGCCATATAAGATGATGCCAGTGCTTACTTCTACGTTCATGTTTTATCTTCCTATGATGAGTTGTCGGTCTGCTTAACAAATGATTGAAAATCAGCTTTCATTAATAGTAAACAAAATAACAGTGCCAGATAGTCCACTTAAAGTAAAAGACGAGCCTGTGGCTCGTCTTACTATTTTCTAATTTTAAGCTAGCATATGATCATTAAGTTAAAACTGAAATGCGTTAAAACTGAAATGTGTTAAAACTGATACGTCACTTTACCGTACCATAAAGCCCCAATAGCCGAATGAGTCGCCTGATCGTATCCCATGAAATCAACTGCACTAAACAACGTTTGTAATGACTTGTTCGACCTTAACTAAACTGAGCTAAACCACTCCCATGTTTGTTTGCAATTATAGTTAAACTCTCCAGTAGACAATACTTTATGCTGCATTACTTCACTAGATTCTAAACCCAATCGCGCCTCTCCATTTGTTGCGCAAGAGTTTCAAAACCATTTGTAAACGCAATGTTACTTTTCCAATTAAGGAAAATATGACATAGTCGTAAGCTAATATTTATTAACGTTTTATTTCTATTAATTAAAAAGAAAAATCATGCCGAAAAATAAAACCATAACCGATAGCCAATTTTCTACATCGACATTATTGGCCAGTTTAGGCCCTGGAATATTAATGGCGGCAGCAGCAATCGGCGCGTCACACTTGGTTTCTTCTACTCGGGCTGGCGCAGAGTTTGGCTGGCAATTGGCATGGGTGGTTTTACTGGTTAATCTGCTTAAATACCCGTTTTTTGCTGCTGGCGCCCGCTATACCGCAGCGACAAACGAAAGCCTACTACACGGCTATTTAAAACAAGGTCGTGGTTATTTATTGATGTTCACTTGCCTCAATACCATTGCAGCTATTGCCAGTACTGCAGGGGTGTGTATGTTAACCGCAGCCATGTTGACTCAATTTATTCCTTTACCCATCGATATCCTGGCATTTTTAGTTCTTATCAGTTCCCTTGCATTATTAATCCTTGGCCATTATCAACTCCTCGATAAATTGACCAAAGTCATTATGCTAGCACTAACTTTAACGACCTTAGTGGCAGTTGCACTGGCGTGGCAACACTATCAAGGCCCGATAGTCACAATGCAAACGGTGAGCCCATGGCAATGGGCTTATGTTGGTTTTTTAGTGGCAATGATGGGTTGGATGCCTGCGCCAATTGAAGTCAGTGCGTGGAACTCCCTTTGGTTACTTGAAAAGAAAAAGACCCAAACTATTTCTAGTAAACAGGCTATATTTGACTTCAACTTAGGCTTTGTTGTCACTGCAATTTTAGCGATTATTTTCCTCGCATTAGGTGCGTTAGTCATGCATGGAAGCGGCGAAGTATTTTCAAGTTCAGGTGCTAAATTTGCCAGTCAATTAGTGGATTTATATAGCGATGTCATGGGCGAAGAAACACGATATTTAATTGGTTTAGTCGCTTTTTTATGTATTTTCAGTACAACAGTGACCGTTATTGATGGCTATAGTCGCACCTTAGATATTGGTTGGCAGCTGTTAAATAACAAGCAAGATTGTACTAAAAGATTAACCAGAGTCATGTTATTGGTGTCCTCATTGGGGCTAGCCTTGATTTGGTTCTTCAAAGGGGCATTATTGCCTTTACTTGAATTTGTCATGACATTGGCATTTCTAACCACAGTCATTTTTGCTTGGTTAAATTTAAGGTTGATGACCAGTGAGACGCTTCCCGAGCAACACAGGTACGGTACAAAAATGAAAATACTCGCTGGGTTAGGCTTAGTCTATCTCGTTGGGTTTTCGTGCCTATTTATATATTGGAAACTCGCCATCCAGTCGTCGTGACCACAATAAATTTTTGTCTATAATGAAAGACGTCAATCTCATTGCAGATAATCTGAACTATTTGGCCTTTTTCAGGTATAATCCGCGTCCGATTTTTATTTAACGGCGAAATAACTAACTTTGCCGTTAAAAAACTGCGCAGCCGCGCCCAGAGACTTATATGATTAACAACGATATTATTCGCCGTCTACGTTTTGTATTTGATTATTCAAATGCCAAAATGATTAAGATTTTCGCTCAAGCCAATGTTGAAGTCAGCACAGATGAAATAATTAGCTTATTAAAAAAAGAAGCGGAAGAAGGCTACAAAGCCTGTAATGACAAGGTTATGTGTCAGTTCTTAGACGGACTAATTATCGAAAAGCGTGGTTTACGCCCTGGTAGTGAAGTCCCAGCACCAGTTAAAAACCTTACTAATAATTTAATTTTCAAAAAATTACGTATTGCACTAGAGCTTCGTGAAGATGATATTATTGAAATTTGTGGTTTAGCGGACTTTGTCATTGGCAAGTCAGAATTAGGGGCGTTATTCCGTAACCCTGACCACAAGAACTATAAGACATGCGGCGATCAGATCCTGCGTAATTTCTTACATGGCTTATCAATTAAACACCGTGGCGTGTAATCAAATTAGATAAACATTTACCTTGAAAGCACAGCATTGACTGTGCTTTTTTGTGGCTTTTTTACCTCTTGTTTAATGCCACTTCATCCCAATAAACAACTTGTTTAAATGCTTGAGCTAATAGCGTATTAAGTTGCTCAAAACTTCTCACTTCTGTTTCTTCACCGCTAATACATGACCAAACAAATCGATGACAGTTATTTGTAAATAAATCATAGTCCCGATATTGATAGATGGCTTGCTCTGCTCGAGCCAATGCTTTTGGCGCGACAAGGGGCTGATGTAAATGGTTACACGCTTGAAAAATACAACTACCGGTTCGTCCTTGTAAAAATCGCTTAGCCGATATCACTCGAATCAAACCGCTTCCGTGCAATTCAACTAAATGGTCATCCCCCACCCAAATACCTGTATGCTCAATCACACCAAAGACGAAACAACATACAATAGCCCCAGGGGCGGCATCAACTTTGGCGTCACCTTTATACCAAATACTAGGAGTTAACGGGCTCACAGACTTACCATTAGGCACTTTGGGCGCGCGCCCCATACGACGTTCATGCTGAATTGTTTTTCGCTGCTGGCGATCATCAGCCAGCATGATTGCACCAATTGCGGCAGTACCGAGCCAAATAAGAGGAAGCGCCATTCTCACCCCATAGAGTTACCATCATGTCTATACACAGCATGGCACTTAACGACCATAATGTCAGAACCAAAAATGTTACGACATTTTGCAATCTTAATACTGCTGAATATGCCTATGCTTCATTTAACAAACACCAAGATGACTCTGACGTCACTATTTAGCTGAAAAAAAGTGTGAAATAGCTCACTTAACAGACCACAAAAAATCTTAGTTGTGTTAACCTTCATCGATAATTAAAAACGTCTATTTTTAGGCAGTCACAATTGGCTATTTATAGATAAAAATAACAGTCATTCGACACTGACAATAAGGTTTCCAATGGACGATAATAAACGCCCCCTCTATCTTCCTTTCGCAGGTCCAGCCATTCTTGAGTCTCCTTTACTAAATAAAGGCACAGCCTTTAGTGAAGAAGAACGCATTTACTTTAACCTCGAAGGGCTTATTCCTTGGGTCATTGAAACCATTGAAGAACAAGCATCACGTGCTTACGAGCAATATAAAAGTTTTAGTAATGATTTGGATAAGCACATTTATTTGCGCAATATCCAAGACACTAACGAAACCTTGTTCTACCGATTAGTTCGTAACCATATCAGTGAGATGATGCCTATCATCTACACCCCAACTGTGGGGCTCGCCTGTGAGCGTTTTTCAAAAAACTATCGTCGTAACCGTGGATTATTTATCTCATACGATAACAAAGATCGTATTGATGACATTCTCAATAATTCGACTCGCCATAAAGTAAAAGTCATTGTGGTAACAGATGGTGAGCGAATTTTAGGCTTGGGTGACCAAGGCATTGGCGGTATGGGGATCCCTATCGGTAAGTTGTCGCTGTATACCAGCTGTGGCGGTATTAGTCCGGCTTATTGTCTCGCAATCACATTAGATGTGGGCACAGATAATCCTAATTTATTAGATGATCCTATGTACATGGGGTCGCGTCATCCTCGTATTGGTGGCGAAGAATACGCCGACTTTATTGAAGAATTTATGCAGGCGGTGAATCGTCGCTGGCCTGATGCACTGATCCAATTTGAGGATTTTGCGCAGAAAAATGCAATGCCGTTACTTGAGCGTTATAAAGACAGATTCTGTACTTTTAATGATGACATTCAAGGCACCGCTGCAGTTACCGTAGGCTCACTTCTCGCAGCATGTAAGGCAGCTGGAACCCAATTATGTCAACAGCGTGTTGCCTTTTTAGGGGCTGGCAGCGCAGGTTGCGGTATTGCCGAAGCCATCGTGGCGCAAATGGTGGCAGAAGGTATTTCTGACGAGCAAGCCCGTTCACAAGTGTTTATGGTCGACCGTTGGGGCTTGTTATTAGATAACATGCCTACTCTATTAGATTTCCAGAAAAAACTGGCTCAAAAAACGGTGAATGTTCAGCAATGGGATGGGTTTAGCGATCATATTTCATTATTGGATGTGGTTAATAACGCTAAACCAACTGTCTTGATTGGGGTTTCTGGCGCACCAGGTTTGTTCACTGAAGAAATCATTCGAGCAATGCACAGCCATTGCGAACGCCCAATTGTGTTCCCATTATCTAATCCAACAAGTCGTGTTGAAGCAACACCGAAAGACGTTTTGCATTGGACATCCGGTCAAGCACTCGTTGCCACAGGTAGTCCGTTTGAGCCTGTTGTCATCGAAGGTGAAACCTATGAGATTGCTCAATGTAATAATAGCTTTATTTTCCCAGGCATTGGCTTGGGTGTATTAGCCAGCGGAGCAACCCGGGTTTCAGATGAAATGCTTATGGCATCAAGCCGTGCGCTTTCTGAATGCTCTCCTCTAGGTAAAAACGGCACAGGTTCATTACTCCCCGCCCTTGAAGACATTCAAGAAGTGAGTAAATACATTGCTTTTGCAGTTGCTAAAAAAGCCATTGAACAAGAACTGGCATTACCTTGCCCTGATGAGCTATTAACGCAGAAAATTGATAGTAATTTCTGGGAGCCTGAGTACCGTCGCTACCGACGCACTTCTTTCTAGTGCTGCAAATCAGCCACAAAAAAGCCTAGCTAAATTAGCTAGGCTTTTTTATATCTTCAATGGTAAATTTACATCACCACTCTGTCTTCTAAAGACTGAGCTAAGGCTGCATAGTCATTGATATACAGCTTACCTCGAACCAATTCAATTAACCCTTCTTGAGCTAATTTATTCAATACTTCATTGACTCTTGGTCGGCTAACGTTAGCGATTTCGCTAAGTTGTTGCTGGGTAATTTTAATTTCGATTCTAGGAAGATTAGTCGACTTCTTACTTCGTACTAATTCCAATAAAAAGAACGCAATACGCTCTTCAATTCCATAGAAAGACAAATGCATACCTTGAACAATTTTGGGGCTATTTGTACGCATAATACTGTACAAAAGTTTGTAAACCTCATTGTTTCTTTTAGCCAACTCATTAAGTTCACTTTTTGGAAAAAACAAACTTTTTAGCGGCTCAAGCTCACAGGTGTATAAATTGATTTTGGGGTATATCTCAATAGCAACAGCACCCACCCACATTTGCTTACCAAAAATAAAGCTCGCTAATGGTCGGTTATCAATACTTGTCGTTGCAAATGTTCCTAATCCTTGAACACAATAATAAATACCGCGTTGTTGGTCACCGTCGATCAAAGTGGAATAACGATCAATTCCATCAATTTCGATAGCCAGATCCATGATTTCAGCTTTAGTGATTTCACTTAACTCACAAGGCCACTGGATCTGCTTAGTTGATAATAAAGACATTTACACTCCCAAAATGCGTAATCACTTGTCTTAAATAGCCATCACTTGTTTAAAGCTATTTAATAAAGAACGGTCAGTTCTTGCTTTCTTTAATTTCTTAATACTTTCTTTGAGTGACTGTTCGGCTAATCGGCCAAACACCCCATCATATTCTTTTTCATCGATCGCTTCGTCTGAGTCTGCTTCATCAGCAATTTCTTGAGCTACACGACTCAACTGCATCCAAGCATTGGCAATATAAAACCCATGAAACTCAGCTTGCGGCATCAATTTTTGCGCACTTGCAGGCAAACTCTGCCAACTTTTTTCAAATAAGCCTGCATTATCTTGGATCAGTTCTTTAAATAAGCCTTCATAAGCCTCTAAAAGAGTTTCTGGCAACTTATCCATAGGCAAAACTTTATTTGCCACATTAAACGAAATCGCTTTTGCAGTAGCTTGATATTCAGCAGTTCTTTCAATCATTAATTATTTCTCAAGTTAAGATTTTTATTGTATTGCCGAGTAAAAATTCATCTTGCCACCCCAAATTCATCTAAAAAATCTACTACCATTATTTTATTTTGGTATTTTTTCACAATTATTTAAATGATGTTTGAGAAGGTTAACAAAGTGAATAGACACCTGACTAGTACATTTGTTTTAGTTTATAATAATTTAACTATTACAACCAAAACAAATGTTATTAAAGTAACACTAAGCAACTAATTTAATTAGTTTTAAACACAAACGACATACATTACATTTACTTTTAGCCACTTGATTGAACAATTATAATTATATGCCATAATGGAATAATATTTATAAACAATATGAGAAAAACCTAATCAACACTCTGCTTAAATATGCACTCGCTTTCGCTATTAGCCTGTCTTTGCTAACCCAAGTAGCAACAGCCAGCAGCGCCCCCACTCAACAACGAATAGATCAGTTATTTGAGATATTTTTTTTGGGAGAAGAAGGCGATCTTGAGTTATTAAATAAGTATCTTGCAGAGCTTGATCAATTAATCCCAGCTGACGATATAAAGCAACGTGAAAAGCTTATCCCACTCCAATGTTGGTACCATCCTTCTGAAACGACCGAGGAGTTTCAAAAAGCCATCAAGCATGCCGAAGTATTAATGGAGGCGCATCAAAAAAGCTATCCTTCAGAGCTGCATGCAGATTTATTATTATGTCGCGGTTCACATTACCAATATTCAGGTAAACCAGAACAAGCGAAATTGGATTATGACGCTGCAATTAAAGAAGCGTATTTGATTGAAAATATGCGCTTAATAGCAGATGGCAGAAGTATGAGAGGCACCATGTTATCTTATGAAGGTGACTACACTGGTGCCCTTGAAGACCTAATCCCTGCCCAATCCATGTATGAACAACTCAACCTAGCTTATTGGGCACGGGTTAATTTAAGTGAAATAGCCAATAGCTATCGCCGTTTTGGCGACCCGCAAATGGCACTGACATATCAACTCAAACTTGAAAAAGCATACTTAGACAATAATCAGCTAGTAGAAGCGTTTGATACCAATACGCAAATAGCCTACTCCTATGAGGCATTAGGTGATAATCAATTAGCTTTAGAGCGACATCAAAAAAGTTACCAATATTGGCACCAACAAAAGAATTCACTTTCAGCTGCCGCCTCTGCAGTAGATATGGCAGGAATATTAATCAAGTTGAATCAAGTAGATGAAGCTGTTGAAATTTTAGAGCAAGCAGAAAATACAATCACAATTGAATTTGATGGCATTTTTAGTTTCATGAAATTATTCAGTGCTCAAGCTGCACTGATTAAACAACATCCCGAAAAAGCGCTGGAATATGCAGAAGAAGCTGAATCAGGATTTAATGTTAGCAATAACGATCGTGGGTTAAGCCAGCTATACACTCTACGAAATCAAATCTATTTATCCATTAAAGATTACCAATCTGCTCATCAAGCACTAACAGATTATCTCAACGTTCATCATAAGCTTGATCAACTCAGTCTAACGAGTCGAAATAGTGAAATGAGAGCACGGTTTAACACCGATAAAATTGAAGCTGAAAATCAAAACTTACTCTCAATACAGCTCATAAAGGAAAAAGAATTAGCAGCGCTTGAGCAAAACAAACGATTGCAAAACATTATCATTATATTGGTCGCGATCATTTTAATCATCGTGACCATATATGCGGTAAAACAAGTCAAGCGCAAACAAAAATTCAAAGATCTTGCATTGACTGATGAGCTCACGAAACTGGCTAACCGACGCCATACCTACGCGTTAGCTAAAACATATATTAACCAAGCAAAAACCGAGCATCGCCAATTTTCGGTTATTTCTTTTGATGCGGATCATTTCAAGAAAGTCAACGATACGCTAGGACATGACATTGGCGACAAAGTGTTGATAAAACTTGCTAAAATAGCAAAAGAGTTGATGCGTAAATCCGATACTGTTGGTAGAGTCGGAGGGGAAGAGTTCCTGATTTTATTACCTGGGGCAAATGAACAACAAGCTTATGATATCGCAAGTAGGCTTATTGTGAGAATTGCTGACGCTGATTGGGATACTATCGCGCCAGAGCTTAAACAAACGGTCAGTGCAGGCGTCACGCATTATCAAAATGGCGATAATTTTGAAAACATGCTTTTGCGTGTCGATAATGCACTTTATCAAGCAAAATCTGCAGGAAGAAACTGCGTTAAAACGGTATAACACATTGCTGTGTCAACGACATTATTGGCCTTTTATAAACAAGATTACGAGTCCAATTATTAAACTCACTTTTTGTCTATGTTTGATTTTATTAGGTTGTTTTACCCAACACGTTTTCGCTAACCCTATACAAAACCAAGCTGCAGACGATATTTTTAATCAGTTCAATAATGATGAACTGACAGGCACGTTATTCACCGATGAAAAATTGCTGGAGCTTAAAGCCCTTATTGCTCCTAATGACTTACCTCGCCTTCAAGCTCTTGAGACGTTTACATGTAAACAAGTTCGTGCACATGAAACTGATAAGTTGCACGCCTTAATCAAATCAACAGACTCAATATCAAACGGTCATTATTATGCGAAAAGCACCCCGATATTATTGAACCTTTGCCGCTCTAAAGCACTACGTTACCTCGGTAAGCATGAGCAAGCTAAAGCAATCAACCTAGCAATGCTAGCCTCAGCAACAGAGCTTAATGATGAAAATGTATTAGCGAGTGCTCATAACTCTATTGGTCAACAGGCGTTATTTGAAAACCAGTTTTTTAATGCTATAGAAAGCATTAGCAAGTCCTATGAGCTTCACCAAAAAATCGGCCATACAAACTCGGCTAATTTGAATATTATCGAATTGGCGAGTGCTTACAGGCGCTTAGGCGATAATGATAAAGCACTATATTATTATGGCATTGCCGAGCAGCGTCTCATTGAAAATCAAAGTCATATTTTACTGGCGATTGTTCAGCATTCATTGGCTTACATAAAACTTGATAATGGTGAATATCAAACCGCTTTGGCGTATTTTCAAGATGTATTAAACGTCGCCAATAAATCGAACAACCAGCTGTATCAAACGCGTATTAAAGTCGATATGGCTGCACCGTTAATCAAACTATCACGATTAGAAGACGCTGATAGGATTCTGACTGATGCACAAACCATTATTGATGAAGAAATGTTCTCTCATTATGGCTATATGCATGCTTATCTATTTGAATTACGTTTCTTGCAATCACACAATGAGCAAGCATTACGTCATTTTATAGAAGCTGAAAGAAGCTTTAAAAAATACAATAATAAAAAAGGGCTTTCCCTTATTTACCAACTCATTAGTGAATACTTTGCCCAACAACAGGATTACAAAACGGCTAATCATTGGCATCATCAATTTCTGACTATCCATCTTGAACTGGATAAAGCAACACAAGAAACCTATAACTCTGAAATGCGAATACGATTCGACTCTAAACAACTCGAAGATCAACAAGACCAATTATTGCAGTTTCAAGCATTGAAAGAACAACAACTTGAAGCCCTAAAAACAAAGCAGCGATTACAATACATAGCGTTAATGTTAACTGCAGTATTTTTTATTATTCTTGTGACGTTTTTAATAAAGCTAATAAGAAAATCAATTCAATACAAAGATTTATCATTAACAGATCCGCTCACTGAGCTGCCCAATCGATTATTCGCTTATCAAGTGTTAAATAAGTTATTAGCACAAAAAAACCAATTTTCGATTCTACTTTTGGATGTTGACCACTTTAAATCAGTCAATGATCAATACGGTCATGATGCGGGAGATCGTGCTCTTCAACTCATTGCCAAGCAATGTTTAAGCATACTGAATAAAGATTACACCTTATCTCGTATTGGTGGTGAAGAGTTTTTAATCATCATGCCAAGTACCGATAAAACGCAAGCCATTCGTTTTGCAGCCAACATTAACCAAAAAGTAAAATTAATAGACACGACCTCCTTGGCAATGAATAAACCTTTTACCGCCAGTATTGGTATCAGTAGTGTGACGTCATCAACCACAATTTCAGCTCAGTTAAAGCAAGCCGATATTGCACTTTATAAAGCGAAAAATAACGGGCGTGATAATACGGTTCATTTTCAAGATTGCTCCTCTCATGAAAGGGAGGAACAGCAATGAAGTATTATTTAAGGCTGCCCGCGTTGCTAAAAGGTTGCTTGGGTTTATTAAGCTTATTGGTATCAATCACATCTTTGGCCAATACACTGGAAGCCAATGAATTCAGTAACCCTGAATTTGATGCGCTGTTTACCATCGTTGATCATGGCGATATCAATGATGAACGCTATCCACAAACCATAGAGCAACTCACGCAAATGATCACTAAAGGTGACATGGTTAGAACCCATAAACTGTTACCTAAACAATGCTTAGCTTTTAACTTTTTTGAGCCAGAACAAAATGAGCAGGCAGCAAGTTTCATTATCAATGCCTATGAAAATTACCCAGAAATGCCACACGCCATTCGCATTGAACTATCACTATGTGAAGCAACGCTCCTGCGCTACCGTGGTGAAATAAACAACGCAAATGAATTAATAAAACAAGCGCTAGCTGACGCTAAACAAATCGAACACTTACGCTTAATAGCTGACGCTTACTCCATGCTAGGTCAAATTGCTTCTTATACCGGTGACTTTGCTATAGCGTTAGAAAATTTGCTGCAGTCTTATGAAATCTACCAAAGGCTTAACTTACCAACACTAGAACATTTAGGGTTACTTGATTTAGCGATTACCTATCGCAGATTAGGTGAAACTGACACAGCACTTAAATACTACCAGGAAGTTGAACGTCAATTTAGTTCAACAGGACAAACGGCCTTAGTCATGATCGTAAAAAACGATATGGCTTACGCCTATGAAGATTTGCAACAATATCAGAAGGCAGCAGACAACTATTTATCGATTTACAATTATTATCAAAAAGTGCATACCGACCCCACATTCGTCGCCCGGGTTGCTGTTGATATGTCATCGGCACTTATACACCTAGGTCAATATCAACAAGCACTCAACTATTTAAATCAATACGAAAACATCGTCAGTCCAGCTGTTGATACCCATTATAGTTTCTTGCAACTACACCAAGCCCAAGCTAAACATGGACTCGGTCAAACACAAGCAGCATTACCCCATTTAGAAAAAGCCATTGCGGGATTTGATAAAAATAACAATAAACGTGGCCACGAGATGTTGCTCAAACTACAAGTTGAAATTTATGAATCACTTGAATGGTGGCAACAAGCGTACGAAGCACAGTTAGCCTTATACGACATTCATGTTTTGCTAGATAAAGCCCTTAAAAACCAAGCTAGTACAGAGATGCGCGTTCGATTTGATAGCCAAAAATTAGAAGCAGAAAACGCTGAGTTAGTCGCCTTTCATCAACTTAAAGATGAGCAACTTGTTATCAGACAGGATAATGAACGCTTGCAGGTTTTGGCATTGATGTTAGGAGTAGCCTCAGTACTCACATTAGTGTTATTCAGCGTATTTCTCAATAAAAAGTCTAAGCAATTAAAGTATTTAGCGCTAACAGACTCATTGACTCAACTCCCCAATAGATTGAGCTTTTATCGTAGAGCCAACAGTTCATTTGATAAGCATATTCAAGATAAAACCCCTCTTTCTATTATTTCGATTGATATCGACCACTTTAAAAAGGTTAATGATAACCACGGTCATGTATGTGGTGATAGAGTATTAAAAGCTGTTGCTAATATTATTCGTAAACACATCAAAGAGGATGATATTGCAGGGCGTGTTGGAGGAGAAGAATTTATCATTTTGCTCCCCAAAGCCCGTTCTCAAGCTGCTGTTAGCTTAGCTCAGGAAATTTCAGCAAGTGTTAATTTATACCAATTCTCCAATTTTAGTGACAACCTTGAGGTCACAATCAGTGGTGGCGTCAGCACTAGCCACGGAGAAACCACCTTATCTCAGTTAATCAAAAAAGCTGATTTGGCGCTTTACAGAGCAAAACACCAAGGTCGAAACCAAATCGTTTACTTTCATGATGATGACTAATGCATAAACACGTATAATATCGATATCATCACAGTTGCAAAGCGTGTTTATGTCATATGTCTAATTTACCTTCGGCTACGAACACTCAGCCTGTTCCAGATCCCCAAGCCACCAGCATACCGCCAGTGTTAAGCCGTGCCCTCACCACACAAGAATCAACCAGCCTTGCGCGGTTAATTAAAGCATGGGCTATCGAGTTAGGGTTTGCTCAATTAGGCATAACAGACACAGATTTAGCAGAACAAGAACCTAAACTACAACACTGGCTAGACCAAGGTTACCATGGTGAAATGAGCTATATGGCCAACCACGGAATGATGCGGGCAAGGCCCCATGAATTGCACCCAGGTACCGTTCGAGTATTGAGTGCTAGAATGGATTACCTTCCTCCACAGGCCGGATTTGCAACCAATCTTGCTAACCCAAATCTAGGTTATATTTCTCGCTACGCTGGTGGTCGTGACTATCACAAACTCATTCGAAAACAGCTGAAAAAGCTTGGCGATAAAATTGTCGCTCATTGCCAAACACTTGGTGTTACAGGAGTCGACTTTCGACCTTTTGTCGACTCAGCACCTATCCTTGAGCGCCCACTCGCAGAGAAAGCAGGTTTAGGCTGGACCGGTAAGCATTCATTGTTGTTACATCCTGAAGCGGGCAGTTGGTTCTTTTTAGGTGAAGTGCTCACTAATGTGCCATTACCCATTGATATTCCAATAGAGCAAAGCTGCAATACCTGTGTTGCCTGTATTAAATCATGTCCAACCAATGCCATTTTGGACAATAATGTTGTTGATGGTAGTCGCTGTATCTCTTATTTAACCATCGAACTTCAGGGCGCTATTCCGCTTGAGTTCCGTAAGGCCATCGGCAATCGCATTTATGGCTGCGATGACTGCCAACTAGTGTGCCCTATTAACACAAGAGCACCGCTGACAGAACAAAGCGACTTTCATATTCGCCAGCAATTAATACAACCGGATTTATTAACTCTATTTTCTTGGAGCGAAAAGCAGTTTTTATCACTTACTGAAGGTAGCCCAATACGTCGTATAGGCCACAAAAATTGGTTACGTAATATCGCTATTGCCCTAGGCAACGCACCTTTTAATGAGAATATTATTCGCGCACTTAATGCTAAAAAGCAGTCTGAAGAAGTTGATGAAATGGTCATTGAACACATCGACTGGGCACTTTATGAGCAGCAACAAAACCATGAAAACGTGGTTAATCGTAAAACACAGCGAGTGGTGAGAAGTATCGAAAAAGGCTTACCAAGAGATGCATAGTCACCATTAATAATGGCGCAATATCATCACTGAAATGCATAACTTCATTAAAGATGAGTAAACAAAATCAGCGACAAATGAGTATAAGATTACCATCCACATTTGCGCTGATTACAGATAAAAACCATTAACTTTGATCTAAGGTAAAGCCCACCTTAATTGTCACTTGCCAATGAGCAATTAACCCTTCTTCTAAATGCCCTCTTGTCTCTACGACCTGAAACCAACGCATATGCTTGATAGATTTATTCGCTGCAGCTATCGCATTTTTAATCGCATCATCTGAGCTAATGGGAGAAGATCCCGTTAATTCAATCAGTTTGTATGTATGGCTCATTATCACTCCGTTACTTAAATAAGAAGATTTATTCAGTATAGGTAATCTATTAAAGTCTGCTTAATTTCAGAATTATCAATGCTACTTCACTCAGCTTAATCAGCATTTGTCACCTACGACATTAGCTTCATAGAACTGTTCAAATGGCTCCCCCTATACAATTCAACCGTCAACAAGCTCAACCATCTGGGTGATGAAATTCATATCAAATGTTATTCAGTGCTCATCTCTTACTCAAAACGGCAAATTATTAAACATTGTAGGGACTTATAAACATTAATATTGTAATTCTCATATCAAAAATGCCATTTGATTAACAAAAAACACACATTTCTGTAAATTAATTACACAGGCGTCTGGACGTCTAGAAGTTTATTGTGATAGTCTGTCATTAAGCAATCGAATTGATTTCACCCGTAAGTTGAGCAAAATTCATGTGAGGATAATATGATAGAGCTGAGACATCTTCGTACTTTGATGGCACTAAAAGAGAGTGGTAGCCTTGCTGGTGCTGCCAAAAAACGGTTCGTTACCCAATCAGCGCTATCACACCAAATTAAAGAATTGGAAACCCGTATTAATTCAGCCATCTTTATCCGTAAAAGTAAGCCATTATCGTTTACTCAAGAGGGGGCAAGATTACTGAACCTTGCCGAAGAAATTTTACCTAAAGTGATGGTCACCGAATCTGATTTGAAAAAAGGTTTGGATGCAGAATCTCAGTCATTAAAATTGGGGATTGAATGCCACAGTTGTTTTCGTTGGTTAATGCCTGTCACTGAAGCATTTAAGCAATTAGCACCTGATGGTCGTATCGATTTGTCGAGCCGTCACTTATTTGATTCTTTAAATGCTTTAGAGCTGGGCGAACTCGATATTGTGCTCACCTCAGATCCTGTGCCAGGACATGCATTAGCGTACCAACACTTATTTGATTTTGAGGTTAAGTTGGTTGTTGCTAACGATAATCCATTAGCAAAAGAAACGTTTATTAAACCTGAACAACTGGCTAAACAAACCCTAATTTCATACCCAGTACCGCTGCAACGCTTAGATATTTATAAGAACTTTTTAGAGCCTGCTGGTGTTGAAGCGGGTGAGCAGAAACAATGTGATTTAACCGCAATGCTGTTACAACGAGTTGCATGCAATGACGGTATTGCCGCATTACCAAGTTGGTCAATTAACGAAAGCCATGGGCTAAACCTATCCTCTGTGAGACTAGGAGCAGAAGGCCTTAAACGGCCATTATTTGCGGCTTACCGTCGTAATGCCGCTAACACCAACTTGATTCAAAAGTGGTTGACCCTAGTTGCTGCTGAAGGGTTAAAGTTGCAAAGGTTAGCTCAACAACACTAAAGCAAGAAAGTGTTAGAAACACCATAAAAAATGCCACTGATACAGTGGCATTTTTGTTATTTAAGATTTGATATTTAAAAAACTGTCGATGAATGAGTTACATCACGAATCGATATCAGATAGTGGATTTATCAAAACATTACGTTTCGCTAAAACATGTCTTAACACCATGCCCGCAGAGTTCGCATTATCTGTCTGCTTAATATTATGAGCAATCATAAACTCATTACGTAAATCATCATCAAGCCCTAATGCTTCAAATGCTTCTATAGACAGGCTTTGTTGTTGAGTATCAATGAGGGTTTTAATCACTTGTAGTGAGATAGCTTTTTCTGATGCGGCATTTAAAAACGCAAATGCACTCAAGGTTATTACCTGACCAAAAACGCTGAATAAGGCTAAAGTTTGCACTTCATCAGCATCAATATCAATCGGTTGATCGCTTTCTTCAATATCACGTAGATGCTGCACCGCATCGACGGCGATACTTTCAGTTAACGCCCAATAGCCTTTGACCAATTTACTGTATGGTTCTTTAAGCTCATCAAGACGTTCTTTTAAATAAAATGAAAACGCATAACGATAAATATTCACTTGACCTAAACGGATAAGTGCATCTTTAATGCTGCGATTTTTAGTCGAAATAATACCACCAGCTTGAGCCGTATTACTGCGCCATAATAAGTGTGCAGCTAACGCAGGATCGCTAGAAACGATATCAATTAACACACGGATATCAGCTTCATTAATGAGGGCTTTCTTCAAAGGGATCAAAATACCGCGACGACCAATCACTTGTTCTTCGTTACCGATAATAGCTTTGACTTGAGTTAACACTTGTTGCTCAAGATAGGTCATATTGTACTGCTTCCCTTTCACATTTTTATATTTCTCTAACGAGATTTATCCACATAAGCAGCATAAAGGTCAAGTAATTAATCCTTAATCAAACAAAAAGCCGACAAGCGAGTTGTCGGCTTTAATTTTTCTAGTGTTTTATCCTGTTTGGATTTTTTCCACCGTTTAAAAAACAATCACTTCTAAAAACGGTATCCAGCAGTCAAACGTACAGAGCGGCCATTCCCTGAATAATAACCATTACCCCATGCAGAGTAATAGCCAGCGCTGACATACTCTTCATCAAATAAATTATCCGCACGCAAACTTGCAGACCAATTATCACGAGTGTAGTTCAGTGCAAGGTTAGCTAACACATAGCTGTCTAATTTAGAGTCAACATTGGCATTATCACCTTCGATATAACGCTCACCGGTGTAAATGCCTTCTGCAAACACTTGCCACTCACTTGCAATGTCATAACTGACATATGCACGTGCATTATGTTCAGCAACCCAAGACAAAGCCTTACCTTCATTTTCACCTTCAGTGAACTCAGCATCAATGTAGTCATATGATGCACCTAATAACCAATCTTCTGATAATTGAACATCAAAGCTGGTGTTAACCCCAAAACGGCGAGATGCATCCGCATTAACGTTTGCACCGCCACCTTGTGGGCCATCTGTGCGCCCAGCGTCATAAACAATCTCATCTTCTAAATCGAGTACATAAGCGTTTAATTTGAAGGTGTATAAGCTTTCTGTCCAATCCCATCCTGCTTCATATGAACGACCAGTTTGTGGGTCCAACCCTATTGTGGTTACTGGTGTGTAAGCCTGCTCATCAACTTTAGCAAAACGGAAGTTATCATTAGCACGAATATAAAAGCGATGTTCGATACTTGGACGATAATTTAAACCTAACTCAAATGCATGGGCGTCATTATCAAGCTCGACACCGTTTGGATATAAAGTTTGATCGGTTAAATCATCAGTCACTTCACTATAGCGGCCACCCACGACGTAAGATAATGTACTTGTTAATGGCACCGAGGCTTGAACGTAAACGCTTGCCATTTTTTGTTCATTGTTTCTTTGAGTGTAAGCCAGATCAAAATCAGCTTCACCAACGCTTAAATCAATACCAGCGACAATGTCTAAATCACCTTGCTCTAACTGGTAATTACCCGTCGCTTTAGGTGAAAAGCTAAATAAGTTACGCTCGATTCGCCCAGCACTCCCCCATAAAAAGTTAGTTGTTAAGGTATCTGAATAATTTATATCAGCGGCTAAAGCCCACTCATTAGTTAATTGATACTCATAACCACTTCGCAGTGCTGTGGTCATTTCATGGGTGTAGTCATCATCTGTGAATGGTGCTGCTTGACTAGGATCATCTTCAAATTGCGCTAAGGTTAAAGCACCTGGTGCTTGACGATTATCGTCATAGTAGCTGGCTTCTACAAAAAACTGCTGTTTATCAGACTGATACTGTAAACGTCCTAAAATAGAGCCCGTTTCACTCTCGTTATTATCACGATAGTTATCGCTTTGGTTGTAGCTACCCGCTAAGTAATAACGCCATGCATCATTGATTTGACCAGTAATATCACCTTTAGCTTCATAGGTATCAAAACTACCAGCGCTTAGCTCAAGACCACCACCAGTTCCGTTAGGAGCTTTAGTGATAATATTAATGACACCACCCACGGCTTGATCACCGTATACGACACCAGCACTACCATATAGCACTTCGACACGCTCAACTTGGTTTAACGCTACCGCATTCAAACTAGGCGCTGAAATATCGATATTATTTAAACGGCGACCATCAATCAAAATAAGAGTGTTACTGGCAGCTTGCGATGCGGTAAAACCACGCATAGCAAAGGTCGTACCTGAATTATTATCAGACACTTGAATACCCGCTTGGCTGCGTAGTAAGTCAGTTAAGCTTACAGCACCGCTCATCTCAATGTCAGCGGGGCCAATGACGTGCACGTTAGCAGCAATATTCAGTGGGTTAGCTTCACTTCGACCTATGACCACAATGGTTTCTGTTTCTGCATTGATAGCAGCAGGCTCAGTAGTTGATGGTGTATTAGTCGTTTCAGCATTAGCAGTTGAAACAAAACTTGCAGCAGAAACACTTAATATCAGGCTCAGTGCAGTGGCGATTTTAGTTGGATTAGTACCCATTTACCTTTAACTCCTAAAAGGAAAAATGGGGCATATTTGCCGCAGCATAGGTGCTAGCAATTTGAATGAAATCAAGTTCAATTAACACTCAATGATTCACTCATGGCTAGTAAGGCTACATTTCGAGATCTGCCCACCGAAATCTCAAAATCATTTTTTGGGCCGGTCTCCGGACTCAGGATAAAGCCACCATTGTGACTCACGAAGCTGAATTTTAAACGTTATAGACTTGTCAGTTCTCCAACAAGCCTATTTAACGCACTCAGTTCTCACCATTACCGTTGCGGGGGCAGTACCAGGTTTTCACTGGTTTCCCGATTATCCCAATTCTATTCATTGAATGAAATAGAGGCTGGGCACCACAAAAAATTGACGATAAATTTGAATTGTTTACACGACTGTTCATCAGTTACATATAACAACAGATTACATTATAACGTGTTAATGTTACTTTTTGATATAAAGAATGATGATCTATCATATTATTCAACTGCTAGCGAAATAAGTTGAATAATATGATTAGAGAAACGGCTTACAGGTTTGCGACAAGCATTTGTGGTGAGGCGCGTTAACGGGAGAACTTTACCGTAAGCATATTCGAAATAAAGTCACGGTGGTTTGAGGCATTGAGTGGCGGGTTAGACTGACTAAATACACTTCCTCGCATTGACTTATGCATTAAATATAAATCTTCAGTGTCTTTAATCACGGCGTAATAACCAATTTCACCTTGCTGCTTACGTGACGTTGCGCCGCCATATAAGTTTTTCATCGCCGTGCAACCAATAATGCCATGATATGCTTCTTTACCGCCGATTTGAGTCATCCCCAACTGGTTATAAACCACTTCTCCTTGGCAACTTTGTTGGTAGGTATCAGCAAAATTATCTAAAAACTGGGCGCTTTCGATATTGTTAGCTAACCCTTCAAAACCTTGAATACAAAATAAGTCAGACCAATCACTAAGAGACTCTCCAGCAGGAACAAACTCCGCTTTATACATGGTGCCACGCTCAGCATTGAAAGCCATTTTCCAGCCAGTGGGTAACACAAAAGAGACTTTATTTGAAAAAATTGACAGTTCTTTCTTAGTTGAACCGCCCTCTGAATCAAGGTTTGCAGTAATAGTATTAAGAAATGGTTGTGGCTCTTTGGCCATTACATTAAATGAAGGGCTGAATGATAACAGCCCCCCAATTATTATTAGGGTAGCGCAAGCTTTCATACCGAAATCATCCTTGGTATTGGTGCTGAAAGGTGAAGTTTAGTTAATTTTTAATAAAATACAGCAAACTATGTCACCAAAATGTTGTATTACTGTATTATTTTAACTACTAATCTTCAAGCTAATCCTCTGAATCAGTTAGATTCAACTCATTTTCATCGTCAATAAGTGCTTCTGCAGCAATCGCGTCTGCAATTGATTTTGCTTTAATTTTCTTTTCTGTTTTGCGTTTGTTGCGCTCAGCCTGTGTGGCCATAAAGCCTGTCAGTTCTTTTTGGCCCCATGCTGTCGCTTCATCTTCTGTTGCAAAGCCATCATGACTTTTAGATACAACAGTCTTGGTTGCACTCATACGACGGGTGATTTCTGCTTTAAAGGTATCGCCAACGGCTAACACACGAAAATCGTACTTCTTACTTTTGCTCATTACTCGGTTTTCCTAGCTGATTACAGCTTAAATATGTCGCGTTACACGCGAATATGCTCAACTTGGCATTGCTGCCAATACGTAGTTTATTGTTTCACTAACTGGTTTGAACCAACAATCATCATTTCACATTTCTGACAGTCGAAAACCAGCTTTAATCTATCTTTTCCGATATCTAATACCATAGGATCAGCCTTAATACCCTCGACTTCTTTAGGGCATAAATTAAAGCTATATCGTAAACAGTGCTTAGTGACCATTAATGGCGCATCGGTTAACACTTGGTTCTTTTCATAGGTGTCTTCAATTTGAATCACACCGTGCTGCTGATAAAACTCTCGAGATTTATCGTTAGCGACATTTGATAGAAAGCTCAAATACTTCTGTGGGAAGCGCGCTTCTTTGTCGTGCTCGCCTCGAAGAGGTCGTTGATACCCATTAATACGCTTCTCATCTAAAGCAGCAATAGCGTCACGACGTAGTCCATTAATTACCGATGCTGGTAAAAACCATCTGTTGGCACAGTTCACTTGTAACTGCCCTAATACATAATCACTATTACCTAGCTTTCCTAATTGAGTTCGAAGGCTGGCATCGGCTTTTGCATAGTCTTTTGCTGGCTCTTTTGCCCACTCAAGCTCGGTAGTAACATAGTGACCGTGGTTATCGTTAATGGTCAATGCAATGCCGCTATCGGTATCATTGAGTGCCATATTCACTCGTATTTTTCTGGTGGCTGAATCTTTAGATAACAACGCATCAAATTGATGATCAAAGTTTCTAAATAGCTCAACACCCATTTTCAAATCTTTACTAACATCAGTTAAAAACAGGGTATTGCCGTCAGCACGATTAACGCGCAGCCCTTTGGTCTTGTTATCAGAAAGACGCTGTTTTTGGTAACCATCGATGAAAAAACATAAACCGTCACCATTATTAAATTCGATGGTTTTACCCGCTTTAGCACTATCAACTTTAATAAAGTCACGGCCAACACCAACAATTGTGCCGACCTTTTCACCTATGTATTTAGGCGAGCTAAAATGTTCAATCAACGCGGTGCGCTGATTAATAAAGTAATCCGTTTTACCACGGTTAAAGCTCTTTTCAGGATCAGGAGTAAACGTAAATTCACTACGGCCATGGGACATCGACTCTAGATCGCTGCGGCGATCAATAATCGCATCTAACTGTTGACGATAATGAGCCGTAACATTCTTAAGGTAACTAATATCTTTAAGACGACCTTCAATTTTAAATGAAGTCACCCCAGCATCAATTAATGCTTCGAGGTTTTCTGTCTGGTTATTATCTTTAAGTGATAATAAATGCTCATTTTCAGCTAATACTTCACCATCACGGGTCGACAAGTCACAAGGAAGGCGGCACATTTGCGAACACTCACCGCGGTTAGCACTGCGATTTGAAAACGCATGACTGATGTTACATAAACCGCTGTAACTTACACATAATGCGCCATGGACAAAATATTCCAATTTAAGCTTGGTGTTGTCAGCAATTTGCTTAATTTGCGGCAAGTTTAACTCGCGGGCTAATACCACTTGCGAGAATCCCACCTGCTCTAAAAATACTGCTTTTTCAGGGGTGCGATTATCCATTTGGGTACTGGCATGCATTGCAATCGGTGGTAAATCTAACTGCAATAATCCCATATCTTGGATAATCAGTGCATCGACACCCGCTTCATATAATTCCCAAATTAAACTTTGAGCTTGCTCAATTTCGTCATCCATTAAAATCGTATTTAATGCGACAAATACTTGCGCATGATAGCGATGAGCAAAATCAGCTAATCGAGCAATATCTTCAACACTGTTACCGGCATTATGACGAGCGCCAAATGCTGGCCCACCAATGTAAACTGCATCTGCACCATGACGAATGGCTTCAATACCATAGTCTGCGTTTTTAGCAGGTGCGAGTAACTCTAACTGTTTCTTTTCAGTAGACTTAGTTACAGGTGGTGTCGGCGAAAATATCTCTACAGAACTCATAATCGATGTTTATCTTTTTCTAGGTAATAAAAAATGCATCAAGATAGTAGCTAAACACGGACTAAAACCACGTGTATGTCACTATCATTGACGCACTGTTCAGTTTGCTAGTTTAGCAAAAAATAACCAGTTTCGTTGCTTTTACTTAAACAAATGCTGAATATTCTTAAAATCACTTTTCCCTTCAGCGATTTCTTGTGGGTTTAACCCTGACACTTCATGAGGGAAAACCAACCATTCTTCAGACTCATGGATGAAATAATCAGGTTTTAAGTCAACAGCGGTATTTTTGGGTTTGTAGTAAGGGCATGCTACTCGAATATCTGTTGGGATATTCTTGCGCATAAACTTTTGCAGTTTATCAATTAACGCATCCACACTACGGCCTGAATCAAAAACATCATCAACAATCAATAAACCGTCTTCTGCATTGGCATTTTCAATAATGTAATGTAAGCCATGCACTTTTATTTTTTTGCTTTGCTTATCAGTTCCAATACCATAATAAGAAGACGTTCGTACTGCGATGTGGTCAGTTTCAACATTTTTGAAATCATAAAACTCTTGTACTGCAATACCAATAGGTGCACCACCACGCCAAATACCAACAATAAATTGCGGTCTAAAACCACTATCGTATACTTGCGCCGCAAGCTTAAAAGAGTCTTCAAGTAACTGCTGCGCACTGATGTAATGTTTATCTGTCATTGGATTGGGCCCCTATCGTTTTTATTGCGGCGAATTTTATACCAAGGATAGCTGCTTGTCTTTGAGCAATGTGACGAAACGTCATATTTGTTACTGAAACTAGACATATTTCAGCAATTATTTAAACCAACCCACCCAGATTGGCGCTATTTTCATGGCTCAAGCATAAGCTCATTTTGAATGTTTTTTCACCATTGACTCCCTGTGCATCTGTGGCATAGTAAATTAACTGCCCATTCATAGTGAAATAGCCCCTATGCTTGCTGCACAAAATGCTAAGCCAGAGTCGTTTTCATCACATGAGTCATTATCTCTTAAAAGTGATAACCCATTAATTTGGCCTCTACTCACTTTACTTCAAGGCCAACATCAAAGCTGGAAGGTGCACCATCTTGCCAGTGCGTTACAAGCCAAAGGCTTGATGCATGATCTTGATCCTTTGCCTGAGAAGGATTTATTCAAACGCAACTTTTTATTGATGAATGCATTGTTTGAATTACAAAGCATGCTGTTACCTAAGCAGTGGCTTCAGGTTCAAGCAATGGATATAAAAATATGTCGTGTATTGCCCCATGACATTGTCCACCAGCAACAACATGATGAAGCGTTAAAAAACTATTACCTTGATTGGCAACATTACGACACTTGTGCCAATGTCGTAAAAGAAATGCTCGAGTCTTTTTGGTCAAGTTACCATGAGTATATTGGGGCTAACCAACAGCTCATGCACGACTCTCATGCCTTACGGATTTTTGAGTTAAACGAAGCCGCAACCGACAAAGATATTCGTAAACAGTGGCGCAAGTTAGCCTTAAAACTCCACCCTGATCGCCCAGATGGAGATGCTGAGCAGTTTCGGCAAGTTTGTGAAGCATGGCAAACTTTACGCTCAAAAGCGGGATAACACCGCGTTTGACGCCTATTTATTTTTATAGAAAGCCGTACCACATCACATATTTAACTCTGAAATAAATCATCGTTTAGGTCATAATTCTTGTTAAGATTAAGGCAATTAAGTTTTGGCTTAATTAAGACTATTTTAAGATTTTTCACGACTACCAGCGGGTAACGTGACACTTTTATTGAGGCTGAAATGATTAAGATTAAACCTATAGCATTTACTATGGCACTTGCGGCATTCACAATCGCCTTAACCGGCTGTGGCAAACCTGCTGAAGTAACGAATGAAAAAGCGGTTGAAGTCACGACTGAAGCAGTGGCTGAAAAAGTTGCTGAGATTCCATCTAAGTTTGTTGAAGGACAGCATTACACTAAAATTTCTGATGCACCAGCTTCAAGCGAGCCTAAAATTTCTGAGTTCTTCTCTTTTTATTGCCATAACTGTTACAACATGGAAAGTAAGTACCTGCCAGAAATTAAAAGCAACTTGAATAAAGGCATCAGCTTCGAAACTAAGCACGTTGACTTTATGAATAGCGACATTGGTACAGAAGTCATGCGCTCATTAGCTGTTATCCATGAAGTGGGTAATGCAGCTGTGCTTAATACTGCCATGTTCCAAGCGATTCAAGGTGAAGGTGGTCATCACGATCATAGCGCACCAGGCCACACACATGATGAGCCAGAAATTAATAACCGTGATGACATCAAAAAAGTTTTTGCAGCTCATGGTATTGATGGTGCAACTTACGACAAAATCGCAGACAGTGATGCCACCAATAAAAAGTTATCACTATGGCGTCAACAGCAAGTGATGTTCCAAGTACAAAGCGTTCCAACTTTCATCGTCAATGATAAATACGCTATCAACATGAATGAAATGCGCACCCTTGGTGACCTAATTGATGTGATGAATTACTTAGCATTAGAAAAGAAGTAATCACCATCGCAAATCGATAACGCAAACCACTCAATTGCTGTTAATGTCTAGTCCTAAAATAGGTTGACGGTTTTTATTAAGCCAGTTGGTACTCCCTACTGGCTTTTTCATGCACCTCGTTTGGGGTTTTCA
>NZ_LKTL01000035.1:0-40479 GCF_001401775.1 Shewanella sp. P1-14-1
CAGAATAATGCTCATTGGTGGCGATATCTCTCATTCTTTCCCTGTATGCCTAACGCCCATTTAAGGGGCTGATAATAGTTTGCTAAAATTGTGTAGCGCAGCGAAACCGAGCAAACTGTTAGCAGTCCCACTTTAAATTCTTGTTATGTTTCAATACTTTTCGGCATCGTATCTAGCAAAAACAAGATTACTTAAATCGGCAACGGTTGTCGATTCCATTTCTACTTTTGCACAAACAGAATGAGATAACTCTCCTGGAAAATTTCCAAGTACCTCAGAAGTAACAGAGTAAATACAATCCATTTCAAATTCTTTAGGCTCAGTTTCAAAAACAGCTAAAACATTTAAGGTATTTTTTGATATTTGAAAAGACAGTCGTTTTAAACTTTTTGGAATATTAAACAATAGAGCTGTTTGAAAATACTTATTTAGTTGCACAACATTCACAGACTCGTCCTTGAAACATAACAGCGTATTAGCGAGAATTCCGATAAACACCCTTAGGTACTTTACCAAAACTTGATCACTAGCAGCTCTATTTATTAATAATTTTAATAACTTAACAGCCACCATTATCTAAATCAATCAGCTTAACTAAGGATAAAAACGAGAATTGAGTTAACCGAGAATTATTTGGGGTCGTTATGTAAATAGTCTTACTGTAAAAGTTAATTATTTTCAGTATCTTAAAAACCTTTAAAATATAAAATGAAAATTTGGCTATTTACATAACGAGAAGCAAAGTTTGCATTTATGTAACATCGGCATATAACTATATGTATATACAGCCATATGCCAGTAGGATATTTATGCGTTCATCACCGTTCATTGAATCTATTAAAAAGAATTACGTACTCGACGCTACAGTATAAAAACTGAGAAGGTTTATTTATTTTGGATTAAGGCATTTATTATATTTAATGATAAGAACCATTAACAATGGGTGGCAATTCATTCAATAACTTACCACATCAAGAAGAAGCAATTCTCGAAAACGCGAGGTTTGAGAGGGTTGCAATTCCTTCTGCATTATTAGGTTAATGTCGTGGCTACACTCGCGAGAAACCATGTTTATTTAATAACTCGCTCATTTAATATCACCGGGGAATAATAGTTGCGACACTAACTATACACCTGTACAACCGCCGCCAATCACACACAAATATATACAGATGTATAGAAAAGGTAATTATCCTTGATTAATGATCAAAGTTTCCTTTACCCAATTTGTCTCCACATGGAAGTCCGCTTTAAAAACGGCTACCCGGTTGCTGTAAAAACCTCAGTTCTTCTTCTGTAGATTCACGGCCTAACAGCATGTTTCTATGAGGGTATCGTCCAAACCTTTCGATAATCGCTAGGTGTTTTAGCTCAAATTGATAATTAGACTCCAAGCCATCTTGTTTAAATAACGTTAATGCTTGCTGGTGAATCGATAGTGATTCGCTGTGCATGAAAGGCATATACAAAAAACTTCGCTCTGTCGGCTTGAGCCGTTTATCGTCACCACAATGAATAGCTTCTTGCGCCAATACTAAAGCCAGTGAGTCAGAAGCAAAGGCTTTGGATGAATCTCGATAAAGGTTTCTTGAGAATTGATCTAATACGATGATTTCTGCTAAACGACCTAACGCAGTATTACGCCAATGGAATAACTCTCCGGCTATAGCTTGACGGTGAAAATGATTAAATTGTTGCTTAATCGTCGCATCAAATCCCTTGTCTTTTGTAAACCATAAATCGGAGTCAATATCAGTAAACCAAAACTGAATAATGTTGGCAGCATCGCCATTCAATTCATGACTTATTATGCAATTACTCATCAACTAATCCTTTATTGTTTTATTCGTCATTTATCTTCATTTTCATGACTAATTTCAGTAACTCAACAAATATATGCTAGGTTTAATTTAGACACTTAGTCATCTTTTACTAAGTCATTTGATAGTAGGAATTATGGACCTAATATGGCTAATACTCCCGACACGTCTTCCAGCAAGTCTATCAGACAAGATCCTCTTATCGAAAAAGTGCTCAAGCGCAGTCCTTCAAATATTGCAGAAACCTTTACTGATGAACAGCTCAATGCAATAAAAATGGCCTTAGGCCCAAATACTTGGGGAGGCCATTTTTTAGATAGTCGAGGAACCTTTAAATTTCCCTTTATCAAATGGCGATTTTATTACGTTTTTTTACTGGGTAAAAACAAGCGTGCTTACACCCGTCGAGAAAAGAATATGTCAATGTTAATGATGTTTGCCACCATCGGAGGGTTTATTTTGATGAGTACCTTATTCGGCTTATTACTTTTATATCTATTGAAGTCTTGGTTAGGTATAGACCTATTTCCTGACACCTCTTTAGGTATTTGGGATGCTGTTAAAAGTCGATTTGAATAGTGAGGCAACAAAATAAACGCGCCTCAGCGCGTTTATTTTTGCCTTTATCGGCCAGCTAAAGCTGTAGCAGGTGCTATTTTTGTTGCTTTATAAGCGGGGTAAATTGTCGCTAATAAACTCATGACTAACCCCATTGCCACAACAACTATGACATCTTGCTGTTGTAGTTGAGAAGGTAAAAAATCAATAAAATAAATATCAGAAGCGAGTAACTGTATTCCTAAAGTTTGCTCTATTGCACTGGCGATAGCACTCAGGTTCGTTGCTAACAACACCCCAATTACAGCGCCGATAGTGCAGCCTAAAAAGCCATTCAACCCACCTTGCATAATAAATATTGACATTATTGCTGGTCGTTTTAGGCCCATGGTCATCAAAATAGCAATTTCAGAGCTTTTGTCCCTGACAGCCATCACAAGCGTAGACACAATATTAAAACAAGCCACAGCAATCACCAGAGCCAGCACCAAATACATTACCATTCTCACAAGTTGAATATCTTGATACAAATGCCCTTGTGAGCGAGTCCAATTATTTAAATGTAAGTACTGACTTTGGGCATAACCTAAATCTCGAGTAATGCGTGGCGCACTAAATACATTATTAACCGTGATCCTAAGCCCAGTTGCTGAATTGGCTGGCAGTTTAAGTATGTTAGCTAAATATGCCATTGAAACATAAGCCTGTGTTGACTCTATTTCGCCACCAACATCATAAACTCCCGCAACAATAAAGCGATGACTCTTTGCAGCCGACAATGTATTTGATTGACTCATATCAGGTGTATACATGGATAAGGTATCGCCAATATCTAAACCCAATTTATCGAGTAACGAACGACCTAAAACGATATTATTTTCAGCTACCGATAAGGTATTCCATGTTTCTTCTGGCATAAATTCAGCAAGAGTTGAAGCTGACTGCTCATATTTAGGCTCAATACCGTTAAGCACAATTCCTTGGAAACCACCCGGCTTTTGCACTAATCCCTGCATTCTGATAAATGGCGCTGTAGCAACAATATCTGGCATGTGTGTGGCTGTTTCAGCAATCGCTTGCCAATCATGTAGCGGCTCATTAACACTTAACAACTCACCATGGGAGACCACACCTAACAAACGTTGTTCTAATTCTCTTTCAAAGCCATTCATTGCAGAAAGCACCAGAATTAATACAGCCACACCAAGGGCAATCCCTGCTGTAGAAGCAAAAGAAATAAATCCAATAAAACCATTCGATTGTCTAGCGCGATAAAATCGCCAACCTATCGTTAGCGGTAATAAAGACTTCATTAATGCTTGTCCGCTGCTGTTGGTTGAACCGAAATATCAGCCATGTCTTGTAGAACTCCATCTTTCATGGTTAGCTGGCGATCCATTTTCGCCGCTAATTTATAATCATGGGTTACGACAACAAACGCAGTGCCAAGTTGATGGGCAAGTTCACGAATAAGCTCGTATACACTATCGCCACTGCTTGCATCAAGGTTGCCTGTAGGCTCATCAGCCAAAACAAGTTTAGGTTTGTTGATTAACGCTCTAGCAATGGCTACACGCTGGCGCTCACCACCAGATAGTTGTGCGGGTATATGTTGAAGTCGATGACCTAGCCCTACTCTTTCGAGTAATGCCTGCGCTTCTTGTAACGTTTGTTTTTTATCACGACCTTGAATGAAGGCTGGCATCGCCACATTTTCAATCGCTGAAAATTCAGGCAATAAATGATGAAACTGATAAATAAAGCCTAAATCCTGATTACGAATTTCAGCTTGTCTTGATGCCGATAAGGTATACAAATTCTCACCATCCAGTGTCACTTCACCCGATGTTGGAATATCTAAAGTCCCCATAATATGCAGCAAGGTACTTTTACCAGAGCCAGAACTCCCCACAATGGCCAGTTGCTCACCTTTATAAACACTCAAATCGACATTTGACAGCACTTTTGTTGTCGTTTCACCGTCATGAAACTGTTTACAAACCTGACTTACTTGCAGGATCACTGAGGTTTTATCATTCATTATTCATATCTCAAAGCAGTGGCAGGCTGAACCCGCGCAGCGGTTAATGCTGGATAAATTGTGGCAATTAATGTCATTGCTAGCGTGCCCACCACAATTATACTAATTTGGCTTAGTGATACCTCAACAGGTAGCATTTGCCCTGCGCCTAAAACTGATATGCCCAGCACATTTAAAATAATATTCAAATTCAACGTAATCATTACACCCACAATTGCACCAAGTGCGAGGCCAATAATGGCATTCAGTGAGCCTTGAACGATAAAAATGTTCATCACCGCTTGAGTGGTTAAACCTTGTGTTTTTAACACTGCGACATCGGTAGTTTTGTCTATCACCATCATCACTAGCGCTGACACAATGTTAAATGCTGCAACGGCAACAATTAGCGATAACATCAGCGACATCATGTTCTTTTCCATTTTAACGGCTGCAAACAAGTGTCCGAACCCTTCACGCCAATCACGAGTGGTAATGGATATGCCTTGTTGAGCGAGATCTGCAGTGATTTTCTCACCCACTTGCGGTGCAGAAAACGGATCAGCTAAATACACTCTTAGCTCGTTAATCTCTTTAGGGTTAATTCGCATTAATCGCCTTGCATCTTGATAATGAACATACGCAAGTGCCGCATCAACTTGTGATCCCATTTCAAATACGCCAGCCACGGTAAATTTACGCTGACTAGGTACCGGTCCTAACGGAGAGTAGACCACTCCATCACCGCTTAATAATCTGACTTTATCACCAATATTAATAGACAGTTTACGAGCTAATTCACTGCCTAAAACAATGTTATAACTACCCGCTTGTAGCTGCTCAAACGCACTTGAATAGGTATTTGCGATAATTGCAGATAAGTCCTGTTCATATTCAGGAAAAACCCCATACACTTGAACAGCACTGATATTTTGATTGGATTGCACCATCGCCTGGGTGGTTACTGATGGAGCAATGCCATGGATACCATTTTGCAGAACAATAATACTGGTATCACCTTGCCAATCATTAAACCCAGCTTCTGAAACTAAAGTTAATTGCGGAACTGCACCTAAAATACGCTGTTTAAGTTGACCTTCTAGCCCATTCATCACAGAGCTAACAATAATCAGTGCAGCAACACCTAAAAAGATACCTGATACGGCAAAAAAGGTAATGAAGGATGCGAACGCATTCGCTTTTCTGGTTCGCCAGTAGCGATAGCCAATGAATAATGAAAACCGAAAGTTCATAAAGGAAACGGCACCCCGAGTGTAGAAAGTAAATATAACGGCTTAGTGAGTCTATTATGCATGAAAAACAGCCGTTTATTTACGTAAGCAGGCTAAAACTTGCTAAATGATAAAGATGGGCATGATAATAGGGGTATTAGTTTGATAAATAAAGAGGCAAACCTTGTTCACTGAATCTAACGCATATTTTACTGTGCCTCATCAATTCAATGTTTATTTGGAAACTTGGCCTGAATCTAACGCTATCCCAACAGAAGAGGATCTTCGCTCAATGCAGTCTGTTGGGCTTAAGCTGTTGTCAGAAGTCAAAGAACTTGAAGCCAATTGCTTATTGCAGCTACGTCAATTAGATAATGAAGCAAAAGCTGTGGTCGACTTTTTAAAATTACAGTCACGTAAAGTCGATTTAGTGTTACAGCATGTGTTAGAAAAAGAAGTGCAATCGGGTGAGCGTTATCAAGGTACCCAATTTGGTGGCAGCGGTATAAGCATCGTCAGCCCTGATCCCCTCACCATTGGCGATTACTTTAAATCTTCGATTTACATCAGCAGTGAACTCGTTGCGATATTATGTTTATGCCAAGTCAGTCAGTGCCAAAGCACCGAAAACGGCTACCTTGTAACATTCGAATTTAGCCAGATACTCGACTCTGATGTAGAGCAACTCGTCAAAGCCAGTTTAAATGTGCAGCAAAAAATGTTGAAAATGCGAAAACAAAGTCGCCAACAAGCCTCTGACTAATAATATTTGCCTGCAACTTGTTATTGGCTAGCTTATAATAGTAAGCCAATAATAAAGGCAATGAGGATGCTTGCTTTTATTCATATCCGTTACCAATACTTTTACTATTGAGTCCCTTATTAGTATCGGCTGGAACATCACACATTGACAGAAGTAAACTTAATAATTCAATGAAGAATTTTAGCGTTTTAACACCGCCTAGTGTAAAAAAAGGCCAACAATTTCAGACATTAGCAACACTAGGGGGCGTATCTCAAGCCATTACCCTGTCGAGTTTAATTCAGCAACATTCTGGCACAACTCTAATTGTCACAAGTGATACGCCAGCAGCGCTACAACTTGAAGTTGAACTCGGTTACTTATTGTCTCATTACGACGTCAATGTCTGCTTGTTTCCTGACAGAGAAACCTTGCCTTACGACAGTTTTTCACCGCACCAAGATTTGATTTCTCAACGGTTAGAAACCTTAGCGCAAATGAGCCAAACACAACACAATGTTATTATTGTGCCAGTTAACACGCTCATGGTTAAACTGCCGCCTAAATCATTTTTAACTGCAAATGTCATGTTGCTGAAAAAAGGCGACACTTATAGTCTCCAACAAGTAAGACAACATTTAACAGATACGGGTTATTACATTGTTGACCAAGTATACGAGCACGGCGAATTTGCGATTCGTGGTTCTATTCTAGACATTTTTCCGACGGGGTCAGATCAACCATTAAGAATTGAGTTATTTGACGATGAAGTCGAATCAATTCGATACTTTGATGCTGAAACCCAGCGTTCTCAGCAAGAAATAGACGCAGTAAGAATGCTGCCAGCAAAAGAGTTTCCTACTGACAGTGCCGGAATCGAAGGCTTTAGGCAGCGTTACCGTCGTCGATTTGAGGTCATCTCAAAAGAAGCAGAGTCGGTTTACCAGCTCGTGAGTAGAAACCTTATGCCTGCGGGTATTGAGAATTACCTACCACTGTTTTTTGATGAAACAGCCAACCTGTTTGATTATATTCCAGAGAACACTCAGCTCATTACACTGGGTGATATTGAACAAGCAAGTCAGCACCATTTAAGTGAAATCAACAGCCGCTATGAAGACCGTAGAGTTGATCCTTTACGCCCCTTACTCGCGCCACAAGAACTGTATCTGCTCATCGATGAGTTATTTGCACAATTCAAACGCTATCAGCGCTCGCAATTTGCTCTACCTAGTGATGAAAATGACAAAGCGCAACACGCTAGTGTGTCTGCGCTGCCTGATATCAATGCCAATCACAAACTCAAGCAGCCATTAATCAGTCTGCAAGAATATAATCAAACACATCAACAATTGGTGTTCTGTGCTGAATCAGAAGGTCGACGTGAAGCATTAATTGAGTTGCTAGGCAAAATCGATATTAAGCCTAAGTTGTTCAATCATTTAGATGACTACATCAAGGCAAAAGATCCTATTGGGTTAATTGTCTCGCCGCTATCACGAGGCTGTGTTATTCACGATACGCCTAAAGGTGATATCAGCGTTATTTGTGAAACTGAATTATTCGGACAACGGATTTCTCAGCAACGACGTAGAGAAAAACAAAAGCAAGTCAGCTCTGATGTATTAGTCAAAAATTTAGCTGAATTAAAAGTCGGTGAACCTATCGTTCACCTTGAACACGGTGTTGCACTATATCAAGGCTTAGTCACACTTGATACTGGTGGTTTAGTCGCTGAGTACTTACAGCTTGAATATACTGGCGGCGATAAATTATATGTTCCAGTATCATCACTGCACCTTATTAGTCGTTACAGCGTGGGCGCCGATGAAAGCCCGACCTTAAATAAACTAGGTAACGAAACGTGGGCTAAAGCCAAGAAAAAAGCCATTGAGAAAATTCGTGATGTTGCCGCTGAATTACTCGATGTTTACGCCCGAAGACAAGCCAGACCTGGCGATGCAATGAAAATTGAAGCTGAAGAATATGCCCAATTTTCTCAAGGTTTTCCTTTTGAAGAAACTGTCGATCAAGAAACCGCAATCGAAGCTGTGCTTGACGATATGCAAGCGCCAATGGCCATGGATAGACTGGTTTGTGGTGATGTCGGTTTTGGTAAAACTGAAGTTGCTATGCGAGCGGCTTTTGTCGCAGTCAATGCAGGCAAACAAGTGGTAGTATTAGTACCAACCACCCTGCTTGCTCAGCAGCATTATGAAAACTTTAAAGATCGGTTTGCAGACTGGCCGGTCGTCATTGAGGTCATGTCACGTTTTCGCTCTGTAAAAGAGCAAAATGGGGTGCTTAAACAATTGTCTGAAGGCAAAGTCGATATTGTTATTGGTACCCATAAATTACTCCAAGCTGAAGCCAACTTTGACAATTTAGGCTTACTTGTCATTGATGAAGAGCATCGATTTGGTGTCCGCCAAAAAGAAAAAATTAAAGCACTTCGGGCAAATGTTGATATCCTGACATTAACAGCAACCCCAATCCCACGAACCTTAAATATGGCAATGTCGGGGATGCGAGATTTATCTATTATCGCAACCCCACCAGCAAAACGCTTAGCTGTAAAAACCTTTGTTCGTGAGTACGATATTGCAACGGTACGTGAAGCTATACTGCGGGAAATACTGCGTGGTGGCCAAGTTTACTTCTTGCACAATAATGTCGAAACCATTGAAAAATGTGCCCAAGACATTCGCGAATTATTACCTGAATCTCGCGTCGTTACCGCTCATGGTCAAATGCGAGAACGTGAACTTGAGAAAGTCATGTCAGAGTTTTACCACCAACGATTTAACGTATTAGTATGTACAACCATTATTGAGACTGGTATCGATGTACCTAGCGCCAATACAATCATTATCGATCGTGCTGATAAATTTGGGCTTGCACAATTGCACCAATTACGGGGACGAGTGGGTCGCTCGCATCACCAAGCTTATGCCTATTTAATGACGCCACATCCAAAATTAATGAGCGCAGATGCTCGTAAACGACTCGCCGCAATTGATGCCTTAGAAGATTTAGGCGCAGGCTTTATGTTAGCCACACAAGATTTAGAGATTCGTGGTGCGGGCGAGCTCTTAGGTGACGAGCAAAGCGGCCATATTTCTAAAATTGGTTTTAGTCTATATATGGAAATGCTGGAATCAGCAGTTAAAGCATTAAAAGAAGGCAAAGAGCCGTCGCTAGCTTACATGCTAAATTCACAATGTGAGATTGAATTACGTATTCCAGCCCTACTCCCTGATGACTATGTGTCAGACGTTAATATGCGTTTGTCTTTATATAAACGTATTGCCAATTGCGAAACTGAAAAAATGCTAGATGAACTCAAAGTTGAATTCATTGATAGATTTGGTCTACTGCCAGATCCTACTCGCAACTTAATGGAACTAACCTTATACAAACACCAAGCAACAGCGTTAGGCGCCAGTAAGATTGAGATGCATGCCAAAGGTGGTAGCATAGAGTTTAATGACGACCATAAAATAGATCCTATGTTCATCATTGGTTTATTACAAAGCCAGCCACAAATTTATCGAATGGAAGGCTCAAATAAGTTAAAGTTCACTATCCCTGCTGAAACCAGCAAACAACGTCTAGACTTAGTGAAGACGTTACTAGAACAATTAGCTCAACACCGTATTGGAGAAACCCACTAGTGCTGCGTAACCTTGTTATATCAATTGCCGCTATCACAGCGATAAGTTCGTCAGTAAGTGTTCAAGCCAAGTCTTGGTTTGAAGTCGAAGTTTTCGTGTTTGAAAGACAATCTAACAGCCTAGAACAATGGCAAGAAAATGCCGCAGTTGCGCCTAATCGCAAAAATGTCGACTTAATTACCCCTATGATCAGTAACGACATCACTGGCGTTGCATTAGGGTTATCAGGCTGCACATCAACAGACTGGACGAGTGGTGAAGTTGATTGCCAAGATCCATTGGTCAGTGCCAATAAAACCACCTTCCCAAGTCAGGTGCCTTTTTCTATTTCTGCCGATGAACCTCAAGTCGCCTATTTAGGTGAAGGGCCAATTTTATTAGCTGAGTCCCAGAGCCAATTTGCCGAGATAATCAGCGCTGTAAAGCGTGAACGAGACGTGCGTAGTTTATTGCATATGACATGGCAACAAGATATGCAGTCCCGCAACCGTGCCAAACCGATTCGCATCTACGCAGGTAAAGATTTTTCAGAACAGTTCGAATACGCTGGTAACCCAGTCACAGAACAGCAAGAAGATGAGTTTTCAACTTTTGACTTCAGTTCATCATTTGGCAGCTTTATTGATGAACCCAAAACGACCCCAGTGTGGGAGCTTGATGGCAATATCAATATTTACTTAAGTCATTATTTATTTATCGAAACACGACTGGCGCTTCGTAAACCCATCCAAAAAGAAGTGGTGCAAAATGATTACTATCAATACAGCACCCAAGCGGAAAATGAAAAAGTATTAAGTCCATTTTTGCAATCTATCCCTATGGTGCAAAACAGACGAGTAAGATCAGGTGAAATCCACTACTTTGACCACCCTAAAATGGGGATTGTGATGCAAATTAGAAAAATGGAACAACCGACAACCACTAAGCCAGAAGATCTAGTTTTGGAAGAATCGCTTGAGGAAAGTGCTCAACCACTTAGTGATGATACTCCGACATTGATGACTGAAGGCAATGCAAGCCATGAATCATTAAAGTAAGCGCAAAACTGATTGAATCTAATATAGTCTGGTCAGATGTTGAGCAAACGATTCCGTTAGCATGAGTATCACTAAACCGAATGCACATGAACAAATCTGTTTATGTCATTCGGTTTTTTATTGGCCAGTTTACGCTTGTGAGTGTGTTATATGATTGGCAAGTTGCTGGGCTTTTTGCCAACGCTCCTCACAACCTAAGGCGCTCATGACTTGTTCCTTATTTGCTTTAAGCTTGGTCGCATTAACACTTGGTGGTGTTTGCGGCCATTCAAAATTAGCTAAAAGCGTGTTAACGCCTTCGGGGTCATTACACACTAAAATCATGTCACAACCCGCTGTTAAAGCCGCTTTAGCCCTACCGAGATAATCTCCCGCAAAAGAAGCTCCTTTCATACCTAAGTCGTCAGAGAATATCACCCCATCAAATTCAAGCTCTTGTCTTAATACCTTTTGCAGCCAAAAAGAAGAAAAACCAGCAGGGTTCGGGTCTAACTGACTATAAACCACATGCGCTGGCATCACCCCATTGAGTAATTTTTTACCCATAAGTTGCTTAAAAGGGACCATATCATGTTCAAATATTTGTGCTTGGCTTCGATTGTCTTCTGCCATAGCAACATGGGTATCCGCTTTAACACTGCCGTGACCAGGAAAATGTTTTCCTACTGCGGCCATCCCTGCTTCATTCATTCCTTCAATAAACGATTCAGCCAGCGCGCTCACTTGACTAGGTTCGGCACTAAAACTGCGTTTACCAATCACATCACTAATGCCGTTTACATCTAGCACTGGAGCAAAACTTAAATCAATGTCGCAAGCAAGTAATTCAACTGCCATCAAAAAGCCCAGTTCTTTACTCCAGCTTTGCGCAAGTGTTATGTCTCCAGCGGCTGCGGGTAATATATCCCCCATGGCAGGAATAAGTGAAAAGCCCTCTCTAAACCGTTGTACTCGGCCACCTTCATGATCAACAGCAATCAATAATTCAGGACGTATTTGCCGAACAGATTTAATTAAGTCAATCAATTGTGTTTTATTAGAAAAATTGCGGGTAAATAAAATAATTCCGCCAACTTGTGGATGCGAGAGTAAGCTCGCCTCTTCTTCGCTAACGCTATGGCCAGCTAAATCCATCATTAAATAACTCACGAGAGCTCCTGTTTATATTGGCAGTACAACCTCATAATTGTTCATATTTATGAATAGTCACCCTTGAGTTCCCCCTTGCAATAACCTCAACTAATGTGAAGTAAGTCGCATAAAAAAATCTAATGAACGAACTCGTAAAAAGTATGGGATACTCAGTAAAATAACTATCGTGATTTGAACCTAGATTATGTTTAAGCCATTAATCTAAACATGTTTAGTGGCGACTATTATGCAGAGAAATCTCCTATAGAGAAACAATTAATAACGAAAACAACCCGCCTATTACTTGTTTTGTTATCTGCATATAGTGACACATTGACGCAGGCTATTATGCTAGCAAATCTATCTCAAACAACACGACGAATATAATAAACGACTATAATAAAAAACGACTGAATTAAAGGTTGATAACAATGATTAGTGTATTTGACATGTTTAAAATCGGTATTGGACCATCAAGCTCCCATACTGTCGGTCCAATGAAGGCTGGTAAGTTATTTATGCAGCACTTAGCTGCACAAAATATACTTGCGCAAACCGATGAATTACGCTCAGAACTATTTGGCTCTTTAGGCCAAACGGGTAAAGGTCATGGCACAGGTAAAGCGGTCATTCTTGGATTAATGGGCGAAGATCCTGATACCGTTGATACTGACACCATCGACGCCATTTTAGAGCAAGTATCAGCCAATCAAACCCTAACGATTGCAGATGGACGAACAGTCAAATTTACCCGTGATAACGGGATTACTTATCATCGTCGTAAAAGTTTACCTGCTCACGCCAACGCAATGACGCTATATGCATATAGCGAAGGCAGCTGTATCTATGAACGTACTTATTATTCTGTCGGTGGCGGTTTTATTCTAGATGAAGATGAAATCACCCAAACGAATGCCTCACCTGCAACACCGATAAAATCAGCCCCTTATGATTTTGATTCAGCCACGCAACTTCTTGATGTGTGTTGTGAAAATGGTTTAAGCATTTCGTCATTAATGATGGCCAATGAACTGAGTATTGCTTCTGAAGAAGAGGTAAAACAGGGCTTATGGGACATCTGGCAAACGATGAAAAACTGCATCGAACGTGGTTATCAAAAAGAAGGCATGCTACCTGGTGGCCTTAAACTTCGTCGACGTGCACCCGCTTTATATCGCCGCTTACAAGCCGAAGGCCGTAATAATATGGATCCATTAACAGCAATGGATTGGGTCGATTTATTTGCGTTATCAGTCAATGAACAAAACGCTGCAGGCGATCGCGTCGTCACCGCTCCGACTAATGGCGCAGCTGGCATCATTCCAGCGGTTTTATGTTACTACCATACTTTTGTACAAGAAGTGGACATTGATGTTTGTTGTCGTTACTTACTCACTGCCGCTGCTATCGGTATTTTGTATAAGAAAAATGCTTCTATTTCTGGTGCGGAAGTGGGTTGCCAAGGTGAAGTGGGCGTAGCTTGTTCAATGGCAGCTGCAGCACTAACAGAAATTATGGGCGGCACTGTAGAGCATGTAGAGAATGCGGCAGAAATCGGTATGGAGCATAATCTTGGATTAACATGCGATCCTGTTGGCGGATTAGTGCAAGTACCGTGTATTGAACGTAATGCAATGGGCGCTGTAAAGGCAATTAACGCCTCTCGTATGGCGTTGCGTGGCGACGGTAACCATAAAGTCACACTTGATAAAGTGATAAAAACAATGATGGACACCGGTAAAGACATGCGTAGTAAGTACAAAGAAACGGCCAAAGGTGGCTTAGCAGTCAATATCGTTGAGTGTTAACCTATCCACAATAAATTGTTTTTTGCGGAGTCACCAAAAATGGTTCCGCATCCCTCTCCCAAAGCTCACTTTCGCTTTTTTTGCTCAAATCATGAACGCTACGATTGTTTTTTACATAAAAATGCCTTTATATGATGAAAGCATTCATCAATAAAGAGTAATCAATGAAAAATATTATCTGCGATATCGATGGCGTTTTACTGCACGACAATAAACTGATCCCCGGAAGTGATAAATTTATCCACAGAGTGCTCGAGCAAGGAAATCCACTGGTTATTCTTACCAACTACCCTGTTCAAACAGGAAAAGATTTACAAAACCGCCTTGGCGCTGCTGGCATTAATGTTCCTGAAAGTAGCTTTTACACTTCTGCAATGGCAACGGCGGACTTTTTAAAGCACCAAAAAGGCAGTAAAGCATACGTTATTGGTGAAGGCGCCCTGACTCACGAGCTATACAACGCTGGCTTTACGATTACTGATATTAACCCTGACTTTGTGATTGTTGGTGAGACTCGCTCATTTAACTGGGACATGATCCACAAAGCGTCCCGTTTTATCGCTGATGGTGCTCGCTTTATTGCTACAAACCCCGACACTCATGGTCCAGCATACAGCCCTGCTTGTGGCGCTTTATGCTCACCAATTGAACGCATTACCGGTAAAAAGCCATTTTATGTGGGCAAACCTAGCTCATGGATTATTCGATCAGCGTTAAACCACATTAAAGGCCATTCAGAGAATACCGTCATTATTGGCGATAACATGCGCACCGATATATTGGCAGGTTTTCAAGCGGGTCTTGAAACGATTCTAGTCACCAGTGGTGTCAGCCAAATGGCAGATATCGACAAAGAACCGTTCAGGCCTAATCATGTGTTTAAATGTGCTGGCGATATTGACGTCGTTTAATTTCCGACAAAAACTCCATTTATCTACTCAAGTCATCCACTCAGCTAAAATTAGCCTCTTAGGTATCAAGATCTCAGAGGCTAACTAGCATAATCCCATATTTACATCAGCAAAAAAGTTATTTAACAGTTTAAATAACTGAAAATTTCTCTGATTAACATTAGGTAACATAATTTCAAGCCTTCTCTATTGAATGCAATATAGGCTTGATTCATTATGCCTGCATAGTAAAACCGCATTTCTACTACATTGAGCGGTTTTAACTCGGATTAAGACTAAAAATAACAATAGGACAACCTATGAAGCAATTGCTGCCATTTTGTGCGTTAGCACTCATCACGGCTTGTAGCCCACAAAATGCCCCTACTGCTCCGAACCAAGCGGAAAAAAACACCTCTGCGGTATCTACAGATACAAAAGTAACGTTTGATGAATCTCGTTTTAGAAACGATATCAAGACCTTATCATCAGATGAGTTTGAAGGCCGCGCCCCGACAACAAAAGGAGAAAAACTCACCCTTGATTACCTATCTGCAGCATTTACTGAAATGGGTTTAACAGGCGCTTATCAAGGCAGCTTTTTACAACCGGTTCCTATGGTGAGTTATACCGCAAGTGAAGACCAAGCTATCAGCTTGGCGGGCATTGATATGCATTATCGCCAAGATATCGTACTGGGAAGCCGTCACGATAAAGGTGGGGTTAATATTAAAAATGCGCCTTTGGTGTTTGTTGGCTACGGAGTTAATGCACCTGAGTATCAATGGAATGATTATGAAAACCTTGATATGAAAGGCAAGATAGCGGTCATTTTAGTTAACGATCCAGGTTTTGCTCACCCAGAGTCAGATAAATTCAACGGCAAAGCAATGACGTATTACGGCCGCTGGAGCTATAAGTTTGAAGAAGCCAGTCGTCAAGGTGCATTAGGTGCAATCATAATCCATGATACGGCTCCTGCATCTTACCCTTGGTCTGTTGTTGAAAACAGCTGGACTGGTGCACAACAAGATCTTGTCTTAAATCAAGCCGAGCAAGATAAACGCGTTGCTGTTGAAGGTTGGATGACTATGGAAAGCGCTAATGCCTTGTTCAAAAAAGCTGGTTTTGAATTGGAGCCATTAATGGCACGTGCTGCAGATAGCGCGATACATCTTGAGTTAAATCAAACCGCAGATATTCAATTTACCAGCAAGGCTGAATACGCTGACAGCTATAATGTGGTTGCAACTCTTGAGGGAACTGAAGCAAGCGATGAACACATTCTATTTACAGCTCACTGGGATCACATTGGTATAGACCCAAGCAAAGATGGCGATAACATCTATAACGGTGCATTAGATAATGCCTCGGGAACAGCTGGGATAATGGAAATTGCACGTCAATTTGCTGCACAAGCCAAAAATGGCCAAGGCGTGAAACGTTCATTAACTTTTATAGCAACAACAGGTGAAGAACAAGGGCTGTTGGGATCGCGTTACTATGCTGCAAATCCAATCTACCCGATTGATAAAACCGTTGCGGTATTCAACCTTGATAGCACTAATGTTTATGGCAAGACGCAAGATTACACCATTGTTGGCAAAGGCCAGTCAGAACTTGAGCGCTATTTAATTGATGCTGCAAATAAACAAAACCGTCACGCTACTCGCGAACGTAACCCTGCATCAGGCAGATTTTTCCGCTCTGATCATTTCAGCTTTGCAAAATTAGGGGTACCAGCGGTATTTGCTGGTGGTGGTAGTATTCCGCTAGATGACGAAACTGCAGAGTATAAAAAAGCGATGCAACAAAAAATGAAAGGATGCTATCACAGTGTTTGCGATCATTATCATGAAGACTGGGACCTTTCTGGCGCTTTACAAGATTTAGCCGTGTATTTTGAATCAGCGAAATCTTTAGCCAATAACGATGATTGGCCTGGCTATTATCAAGGTTCGGAATTTAATTCGCTTAGACCAGCAAAGGACTAACCTTTGCTAATTTTGCAGGAATTAATAACATATTGAGCTAATCGCACATTGAGTTAATCCAGCAATGAGTTAATAGCATTGACCTTTAACAATATAAGTCGTATTAACAGTATCTTTAATTAATATCCCTTGAGTTTGTATACCTCAAGGGATTTTATGTATAAAACTACCTCAAGCCTCCCCTATTAAAATACCTGAAAAATTTAATCACTTTCGATTCCACAATCTTAAAATTCTTGGGCTATCTACCCAGTCAAAATAAATATTCATCAATGGTAGCAACAAAAAAATAGATAAACCTCAAAAACAAAGCCAACAAAAACAGATTTAACCAACCAAAAACCCAATAACATTGACGATTATTCAAAAATTACAGTTGAACCTTGAGAAAAATACTGTCAAAGTAATTTCCAGATAAAGATTATTAAGTGTAGATATAGCGATTCTGGAGCCAAATTATGTGTTCAATTTTTTCAATATTAGATATTCAATCAGACGCAAAAGAATTGCGTCAAGTGGCTTTAGAAATGTCTAAGCTACTGCGCCACCGTGGACCCGACTGGTCAGGTGTTTATGCTGACGATAAAGCAATTTTGGCACATGAACGTTTGGCGATTGTTGACGTAGACCACGGCGCACAACCGCTAATTAGTGAAGATGACAACATTGTACTGGCAGTAAATGGTGAGATTTATAACCATAAACAGCTAAAAGAAGAGCTAGGCGAAAAATACCGTTATAAAACAAACTCAGACTGTGAAGTGATTTTAGCTTTATATCAAGAATACGGCGTCGATTTTTTAGATAAACTAAACGGCATTTTTGCGTTTGTGCTTTACGATAAAGCACAAGATGCATTTCTAGTTGGCCGTGATCATATGGGCATTATCCCGCTTTATTCTGGTCGTGACAGTCTAGGTAACTATTACATCGCATCAGAAATGAAAGCGTTAATGCCGGTATGTAAAACAGTAGAAGAGTTTACACCAGGCCATTACCACTATTCTAAAGACGCAGGATTAACCCAATACTACCAACGTGATTGGCAAGATTTTGAAGCAGTAAAAGACAATGCCGCGAGTAAAGAAGAATTGCGAGATGCTTTAGAAGCTGCGGTTAAACGTCAATTAATGTCAGATGTACCTTATGGTGTATTGTTATCAGGCGGGTTAGATTCATCAGTTATTTCGGCAATTACGCAAACCTTTGCTAAACGTCGTATTGAAAATGACAGCGAAACCGATGCTTGGTGGCCACAGCTACATTCATTTGCTGTTGGTTTAGAAGGCGCACCAGATTTAATCGCAGCCCAAAAAGTGGCCGATGCAATTGGCACAATTCACCACGAAATCCATTTCACCTTCCAAGAAGGGTTAGATGCGATTAAAGAAGTTATTTATCACCTTGAAACCTATGACGTTACGACTATTCGTGCAGCGACACCAATGTACTTAATGGCCCGTAAAATTAAAGCGATGGGCATTAAAATGGTGCTTTCAGGCGAAGGCGCTGATGAATTATTTGGCGGTTACTTATATTTCCATAAAGCACCTAATGCACAAGCATTCCACGAAGAGTTAGTACGTAAACTCGATAAATTACACCTATTTGATTGTTTACGAGCAAACAAAGCCATGGCGGCTTGGGGACTAGAAGCACGTGTTCCATTTTTAGACAAAGAGTTTATGGATGTCGCTATGCGTATCAATCCAGAAGCTAAAATGTCAAAAGAAGGTCGTATTGAGAAAAACATTTTACGTGAAGCATTCGAACATGCATTGCCACATGAAGTCGTTTGGCGTCAAAAAGAGCAATTCAGTGATGGTGTTGGTTACTCTTGGATTGATGGCCTTAAAGACATCGCTGCAGAGCAAGTGGATGATTTACAATTAGCCAACGCTAAATTTAGATTCCCTTACAACACGCCAGAATCAAAAGAAGCCTATTACTATCGTTGCTTCTTTGAAGAGTTCTTCCCATTAGAATCTGCAGCAGAAACAGTACCGGGCGGGAAAACGGTCGCTTGCTCTACACCTGAAGCATTACTTTGGGATGAGAGTTTACAAGGCATTAATGACCCTTCAGGTCGTGCTGTTAAAAACGTCCATGACAGTGCTTATTAGTTGTTATAAATAACCTATTAATTAAAAAGCCATCGACTGTCGATGGCTTTTTTATGTTTGTTTTTATGCTATATTTTCAATGCTAGTTTAACAGTTACTTATAAACTCAATATTTAAAGGATTAAATAATGTCAATTAATGCCGCTTTTATTGGACAATTACTCGTGGTGCTTTGGGTGCCATTTACCATTTTTATTACATGGAGCAGTTATAAATTAGGGAGTAAAAAAACCTCTTCACCTAAGTTAGCCACAGCGATTGGCTTCTTACTCGCATTCTTTCCACCTTTAGCACTAATTTATATTGCAGTTTTAGTCATGATTAAAGATAATTCGCCTTTAGAACCAGTAAGTTGATATCTGCAATCTTATAATCACTGCTCCAGCTATTTTTAAAGGTTTTCCATGTCTGATGTGACAATTTTTCATTTAGAAATGACCCATGCAAGTCAAATAAACGCAAAATCAGATGCTAAAGGTTTAATTGTCACTAAAGCCAAGCTTCCCCAGTTTGAATTCAATCGGTTTCTATATCAGTTTGTTGGGGAAGCGTGGGAGTGGACCGACAAATTGGGCTGGTCAGAGCAACAATGGAAAAGCTATAGCGAAGATCCTCACTTACATTTGTACGTTGCTTATTTTGAAGGTTCACCAGCAGGCTATTTTGAGCTGCAACAGCAAACCAACGGCCAAGTTGAAATAATGTACTTTGGACTAGGAGTAAGGTTTATCGGTAAGGGAATGGGCGGCTACTTACTTAGTGAAGCTATAAAGCAAGCTTGGGCACTACCAAATACTAAGCGAGTATGGGTACATACGTGCTCTTTAGACCATCCTAGCGCCTTAAAAAATTATCAGGCTCGTGGGTTTAGCTTATTTAAAACTGAGACTGAGCAATAACAATATTTTGAAATAACAATATTTTGGAAAAACAATATTTTGAAATAATGAGATAGAGCAATCACTCCGTCGTCTCAACTGCTACCTGGTTGGCCCTCACATATGTTTGTAATGTATCGTTGGGGTTATCAATTAACCACTTCAGAAGGTAATAATTCGCCTAGAAGACAATTCATTTAGGCGCCGTTGATCGTTGAGATAGTGCCTGTGTTGAGATAGTGCCTGTATAAGCTCTCTTCTTTGGTTGTCGGTCATTTTATGCCACCCCAATATTTCATCTAACCTTCGGTGACAACCCAAACACACATCTTGCTCATCTAAACAGCAATTGCCGATACAAGGTGAATTAACGATCGTATTTTGTTGATTTTCAGCAATGTTATTAGTCTTTAAGTTGGCCATTTTACTCTGACCAAACGGCATATTCGTTGCCATTATTATCACTAAAATGAAACCTTTTCCCACCAGGAAAGCTAAATACAGCTTTAGTAATCAATCCACCAGCAGCCAAAATTTTACGTTCACTGGTTTCAAGGCATTGACTATAAAGCACGATTAACGGACAACCTTTTTCAAGGTTAAAGTGAGTTGATGACAAATAAAAACCACCATCAATGCCAACGTCCAAAAAGCAGCTGTATTCAGGGCCATAATCTTTAAAGTGCCAACCAAAAGCGTCAGAAAAAAACGTTTTTGTTTTAGTTAGGTCGTTAACCGGTATTTCTAAGTAATTGACTTTATGATGATTTGACATAAGCATTCCCTTAGTTATTGGCGAAATGGTCATCCAGCCCAAATTAAGCGATAAGATGTCGAAAAAGTTGATTCTGATTATCCAAAATAGTGGATTTATCAACGGATGTCGAATAACTCAACTAAACTTACTGTCCAGATTGATGAAAATAATGGAATAAAAAGCCACCTTAGTAATGGTGGCTGAGGTAATATTTGAAGCATTTAAATAGCGCCAAATACACACTTAACAGAGGCTGTTAGCGTGTTAAATAACGAAATGTTATTAGGCTTGAAGCACTGCTGCAATTGCTCCGATGACACCGCCAAAAACACCGCCCCACACCACTAGCCAGCCCAAATGTTTACGTATCATTTCTTGAACAATATCTTTAACCATTGTTGGAGTTAACTCATCCAAACGTTGATCGACAATGTTAGATACTTTAGCTTGCAGATCAGCCATCACGTTGGGCTGTTCTAGTTCATTAACTAAAATCTGATTGAACTCTTCACTCTGTGTTAGTTCAGTTAACGACGCTTTCATCTTTTCAATAAAAGGCTCTTTTAAAGGTATTAGGGCTTCAGTACCGCCGAACATCGACAGCATTCCGCCAAATGAAGAGTTTTCTACCGTATTAACTAACGCATCAAATGACGGCTCAAGATCAACTTTGTCGATCACTGGCGTTAAATCAATGGCTGATGCACTGTTCTCTGTTAACAGGCGGTCAATATTTTCTTGAGTGAAAAATTGCGACATCATTAAATGCTTAATGCCTGCTTTAAACTCCTCAAACCGTGAAGGGATCACACCAGAACCATACAAACCAGGGACTTTTTCAAAAAGCATATGCACAGCTAACCAATTTGTTATCGCACCAGATAACGCAAATAACCCTATAGTGAACACCATAGGTAAAGCGGCAACATAACCTACCAATACAAATAATGCAGCAATGATGTTAGTGACTAAACTCTTATTCAACCTAAAACCCTCAGACATAAAAAAACCTTTGGCATTTTATCAATTTCCAAAGGCTAGATGCTAGTTTACAAGCTAATTAAATCAACGCTCACTTACATATCGGAATGGTATAAGTACATCCCTTCTGTCTCGGTCATGTTAGTTAAGTTTTTCTCGAGTTCGTTATCGAGCACTTTAGTTCGTTTAACCAAAATAACCTCAGTACCATCAGCTAATAACTTGGCCTTAGCAATGAGTTTAGCGGCAATGCCTTCGCCACGTCTGGCTGAGTCGACATAAACATCGTCAAAGTACCAAACAGGTTTTAGTAATAAAGAAGAATAAGACGGGTAAAGTTGGATGAAGCCTAGGCAATGCTCTTGTTCCCAAGCCAAAAATATCATCGAATCATTTTCTTGTAGACGAGTTCTCACAAAATTTCGACAATTTTTTGGTTCAGATTTAAACCCCATACTTTGACGGTATTCATCAAATAAATTGACCAATACATCGGTATCAAACTCTGAAGCCAGGCGGATTTGCATTGTTTCGTCCTTGAAAATGTTGTTGCTGTTCACTTGCCATCCTTTATCGCTACTGAATGATACAGCTCAATTGCGAAATAAGTCAGATGAGAGTTCATTCTACTGTTATAGCAGAACAGTCAGCTCAATTTTAAAATAAAAATCTCATTAATACATTAGCTTAAATTGAAATACTACTTTTGTCCATTTAAAAACAAAAGTGAATCTTTTTTGTAAAAATATTTAAACAAGCAAGTAACTGAACGATAAATTAGATAAAATGTCAAAATATTCACTGTCTAAAACCAAAAGAAGCAGTCGTACTATGATGTCGTTGTTGACTAAAATGAAGCTCGCCTATTCAAATCGCCCTCGATACCAGAAGGCTGCGATAACAATTTCATTTATTTACTTATTATTTATTTTGACTTTAGGCTTACTGGTTCCGTTTATTGCCTCAAAACAGCTTCCAAAAATTCTTGAGGAACAACTTGGCAGACAAGTAAGCCTTGAAGATATTAAAATCAACCCATTTACTTTTGAAGCCAGCTTACATGGTTTTTCTATTGCGGAGAAAGACAGCACAACTGACTTCATTTCTATCGAAACGCTATCGGTTGATTTTCTCTTTTGGCAGTCGTTATTTAATCTTAACGTTACCTTAGATTATCTCACTATTGAAGGAAGCCAGTGGGCAGTCACTCGCCTAAATACCCCTTCAAATCAATTTAACTTTTCCGATATTCTCGATACTTTAGCGGCTAATAACAACAGTTCGGAACCAACAGAAAGCGACAATCAAGCAACGCCGATAGCACTTCACCTTAACCGATTTGAGTTAAACAAAGCGCGTGTTAACTTTGACGATAAGGTAACACAATCAAGCCTTACCTACCCTAATATCACAATTAACGGTCAATTGATTAAAACCGATGCCTTACTGGCTAATTCAGTCGATGCAAATAAAATTAGCCTGTCTATCACTGATGATAAAAAAGGCGTTTTAGCGTTAAACACTCAATTTCAATTGTCGCCTATATTAGCCAATGGTCAGGTTACATTGACTCAAATTACTTTGCCGCAATATTGGTCATTCATTGACAGTATGTTTGATGTGTCATTAACGTCAGCAAACTTGAATGTTTCAACTGATTTTGCCATTTCTGAACCAGTGGCCGCTCAACTTGAGGCAAATGTTGACTCATCAGAATTACCCGTTAATATTGAGCTCACTAATACTGATATTGCACTTGATAATATCGTCACAAAAGATACTGAACGTAATGTCGCAACCATAAGTTTATTAGCATTAGAAGGTCTTAGTGCTTCTTCTAAAGAAAAACTCATCGATATCCCATTATTAACAACCAACAATGCTGACTTTTGGTTAACGGTTGCGCCTAAACGAATAAACTTAGTTGAGTTGTTCACTCCTAAACAGCAGCAAGCAGTTAATACACACAGTAAAGATAACGCACCGGATAACCAAGCTACGCCCAATAATCTCAAGAGCCATGACAATAACAACAGCGCGCAACAATGGCTGGTCACGCTACATCAATTCAAACTTAATGATTACCAGTTTGAACTCACAGAAAGTGTGGCAAACAAAACGAGTAATTTCTGGAAGATATCCAATATCAATTTATCAACAGGTGTTATCAAATCAGATTTATCTGTGCCGATTGACTATCAACTTGATTTATCGATTAACGACCAAAGCCAGTTCGCCTCACAAGGCCAGATCGATGCAAACTTGATGAGCATTGAAGCTGATATTGATTACCAGAATATGGATCTCACCAAGCTACAACCTTACATTGCTCCTTTTATGAATATCACCTTAGAGGATGGTTTATTTAATACAAAGGGCCACGTAAGTGCCAACAATCAGCAAAAGCTCATTTTTAAAGGGCAAGCATCGGTATTAGATTTAAAAATAAAAGATAACGTATTAAAGCAGCCCTTACTAAACTGGGATGCAATGAAGATAAACCAGCTTACATTCGATAATTTAGCAAGATCATTATTAATCGATGAAATCCAATTTAACCAGTTATTTAGTCGCTTAGTCATTGCTGAAGACAGAAGTACAAATATTGCTGACTTAATCGTACAGCCAGCCAGTAAGGGGGTTGAAGATATTGACCAATCAGACACGGCGTCAAAAGAAGCGCCTATTGATGTCGAACTCAGTTCAACAGGCTCAACTGAGCCAGCTTTCGCTATTAGCATTAACCGTATCGGATTAAAAGAGAGCTCTGCTTTCTTTGCGGATAACTCACTTACACCTAATTTTGCTTCAGGTATTGAGCAGCTAACAGGCGAAATCACCCAAATTTCAACCAATCCACAAACAAGAGCATCAGTGAGTCTTAAAGGTAAAATTGATAAGTATGCGCCTGTCACTTTAAAAGGGGATGTTAACCCGTTACTTGCTAATCCATATCTAGATCTTAATCTTGCTTTTAACAAAGTAGAATTAACCTCAATCAATCCTTATTCAGGAACCTATGCTGGATATTATATTGATAAAGGCCAACTCTCATTGGCTCTTAACTACAAGCTTGAAAATAATCAATTAGTCGGTAGCAATCATTTAGTTGTTGATCAGTTACAGCTAGGTAAGCCAAGTAATAGTTCACTCGCGACCTCACTGCCAATCACCCTAGCTATTGCTTTATTACAAGACAGGCACGGGGTGATTGATTTAGGTGTCAATGTAGATGGTGACTTGGATTCTCCAAGCTTTAGTTTTGGCAGCATCATCATGACGGCCATTACCAATGTGATAACTAAAGCGATTACGGCCCCATTTTCGTTACTTGCAGGTCTTGTTGATAGTGATGAAGAAATGGATAAGGTAAGTTTTGAATATGGTCAAGCCATCATTGATGCCAATCAACAATCGACGCTTAGTAAACTAGCAAGTGCACTGAATGACCGTCCATTATTGATGCTAAACATTAAAGGTAGCGTTGATTTAGTTAACGACCAACAAGCGCTGCAGCAGCAACAACTGCACAGTAAACTAGCTGCACTCGCCAAGCTCGATATAAGTGAACTGCCAGCCAATTTATCTGCGAGTCAATTTCCAACTCAAGGTGAGTTAGTGACAGCATTAATGAACCTATATCAAAATGAAACTCAACAAGATCCACAACTCATCAAACAACAAATACAAGCTGAAGCACCAGAAATTACAGCAGAAGAACTAGCAACAAGATGGCATATCGCGCTGTATAACTTAACGCTAAATCAACAAAACGTTAGTGAATCTGCACTGGGTCAACTTGCCCAGCAACGTGCTAAAGCGGTTAAAACCTACTTGGTTGAGCAAGCACTGATTGACCCAAGTAGAGTGTTCATTCTTGAAAGCCGGGTGCATATGGAAGAATCAGAAGCACAGGCAATACTTACTTTAGATGCTAATTAACATTGCCGTATAACAAAGCCTGGTAATGCAATTGAGCCTTAACCTGCAAGGATAAACACGTTAAGGCTCACAAGTGACTATTATCTGTGAATAACATCACGTAAACTGTCGCTAAATTTGAATGTAAGTGCACTTTTATATGCTGCATTCATCCACAAATATAATTAAATTGATTCATCCAGTTTAAAAAGGAAGCAGTATGTTTGTTATTCGTTGGATCCTCGGTCGTATTATCTTATTAGCTAACTTTATATTTCCAGGTAAAAAACGTCAGCGCCCAGTTGCAGAGCAAGCAAAAATCGATGAGCAAACAAAAGGTTTAGCCCTTTACCAGTACGCGGCATGTCCATTTTGCGTCAAAGTACGCCGTGCGATTCGCAGACAAGGTTTAGAAATAGCGATTGTCGATGCCAAACAAGATGCCAATAAGCAGCAGCTCATTGAGCAAGGTGGCCAACTAAAAGTACCTTGCTTAAAAATAGACAAAGATGGAAAAACTCAGTGGATGTATGAATCCAATGACATTATTGCTTACCTAGAAAAGCAATACGCATAGTCAAAACGTCAGTAAAACCTATGGTCGCAGTTTACTTTTGTAGACTGCCATATAGCTTCTTTACAGGCGGGATAACACCTTGTTAATTGACACTCTTCTCACCAATACCGAAGTGCTCAATTCGTTATAAATAACTATCAATAAAAATAAATTTCGTTTTTAATAGACCCAGTTGATTTTAGAAATAGGTAAAGGGATATTCAGGTGCTAAAGATTTTTGCTATTGCAATCAGTATTGTTTTATTAACTGCATGTACTTCTGCCCCTTTGGAGCCTGAAGCTTATGCAGGACAATTCAAAGATAAATTTAGCACTTCCATAAAAGGTGAAGGTATTAAGCTTTTTACTTACAAAGCAAAAGTTGCAACGGCAAGTGACCGTGGCATTGAAGACCCACTCCCCCATCAACAAAGAATCGATCGCCGCCGCCAAAACGCACGAAGTTATGCCATTGAGCAAGAACAACGTGCAGAACGATTAGAGCTTTGGGGTCAACAAGTTGAAGTCGGTTTACAAAAAACCATCGACATGACTGGTTACTGTAAAGAAGGTTACATGATCCTTAACCGAAGTGTGAGTGAAGGCCGTGGAGAAATCCGTGGCGAATGCAATGACGGCGCAACTGCTGAAGATATTGAAAAATTCAGCCGCAACTTTTAATTAAGCCTTAACTTCAAACACCCATTAATCTATAGCTAAGTATCCTATTGCTTAATTAAAAGCAGCATTAACTGATTCAACACTGCTTTATTCGCCCACAATAGATTATATAAGTAGTTTAACTATATCCTGCAGCCAGTTTGAGCTAAACTTAGCTTAATCATTTAAAGCAACTATGAGGCACTCTTGTAGTTGTGAGTTAGACAGTAAAGTGCCACCGGCACCATTAAGCGAGTTAGCAAGTCCCATGAACAGAAAACAGCAAATGATCAAAAAGACCGCTAAGCGGGCTAAAGCGAAGCAAAATAAAATCGTTAAAGATAACCCACAAAAAAATCCAAAAGTAGGGTATATCTCGAAAGCCGTTCGCGCTCAAATGGAATTAGAAGAGCAGCAGAAATTAGCTGAAGCGGCACAAGCTGAAGCCTCGCCTGAACAAGCCCAAGCTGAAGAAAAATAACCGCAGTATTTGTTATCTAATTAGATAAAAATAAAGCCCAGAAACGTCATAGTTTCTGGGCTTTATTATTTAATAGGCCTTATTTTGAAATATAAGTTACTTATCTTTTGATGATAAAGGGTTGTCTAAATCACCATCTCGAATAATCTCTTCACACAAAGGCTCTTCATTTAACTGGGCTAAATGCACATAAGATGACGATTGCGGTGAAGAGCTAGGACTCATTTCCAGTTCTATTTCACTGTCTTCGGTTTGTTGGGCTTGTTGATGCAGTTTTTGTTCATGCTCTTTATTGGTAATTTTATCAATGAGTCGATAACCAACCCAAACCCCACCGATACCAAATAAAATAGAGCCAACCGCCTGTCCAATCAGTACGCCATACACCCCACCAATTTGGGCGCCAAAATACACAAATGGAATTGTACCTATAGTAGCTTTACCTACATTAAAGAAAGTTGAGTATTTCGCTTTACCCAAATTGTTAAATGAAGCATTAGCAACAAATAAAATGCCATTAAATATAAAGAAGATAGCGATATAATTACAAAAGAATAAAATCAGTTCCTCAGCCTCTCCTTGCATATCAAATGCCGACACAATTTGATGTTTAAGGGCAAATAAAAGAATCGACACACCTAATACAAATACCACACAAAATTGAATGGCTTTTGTTAAGCTTTCTCTGACTCGGCCAAACTCAAGTGCGCCATAGTTTTGGCCGATAATTGGCCCCACTGCGCCACTAAGAGCAAAAATCATCCCAAAACACACAGGGATTAATCGTCCTAACACAGCCCAACCAGCTACATAACTATCACCGAAGTCTGCAATGGCTTTAGTTACTACCGCATTACCTATCGGTGTCGCCACATTGGTTAGCATTGCAGGTAAAGCAATGGCAAAAATAGTTCGAATATCTTCCACAAAATGTTGACGATTAAATTTACCCAACATTTTATGTTTAACTACAATGCCGCGAGCAGAAATAACAAATACCGCAATACGAGCAAATACTGACGCTACAGCTGCCCCTTCAATTCCCATACTTAATGCAAAGATGAAAATAGGATCAAGGACTAAGTTAACCCCACCACCTGCAAGTGTAGACATCATAGAGAGCTTAGCATCACCGATGGCTCTTAGTGCCCCACCAAGCGCCATCGCTAAACAAATAAAAGGTAAAGAAGGAACTAAAATGCGAAGATAACTCTCAGCAAGTACAGCGGTTTCGCCAGTAGCTCCTACCAATGCAAGTAACTCAGGAATAAAAATAAATACAGTAATGGCTACAAATACACTGGTGATTAACGAGACAACGGCACTGTTTAATAGCATCCTTTTAGCCAGAACCATGTTCTTAGCACCAACGGCTCTCGATACCAGTGCACCCAGTGCTATCGACAACCCTATGCCGATTGATGTCGTAAAAAATGAAATAGCACCAGCATAGCCAACCGCAGCAGCTAACTCCACTTCGCCCAATAAACTTAAGAAAAAGATATCTAATAAATCGACCACAAACAGCGCTGAAATTCCCACTGCCGCCGTTGAGCTCATGACTAAAATGTGCTTTAAAATCGACCCTTGAACAAACTTAGCTTCGGTCATGATTTCCCTTCTGATTGATGTTGCTCTAATTCACTACCACAGTGATGACAAAATAAAGCCTGTAAATTATGGCCACGAGTACCACAATTGCTGCACTTTCTTAAATCTCGCTCAGCAACCATTTCATGTGATATTTCAGCGGTTAATATTCCTGTAGGAATCGCAATAATTGAATAACCAATTAGCATGGTAAGTGAAGCAATCGCCTGACCTAAATTAGTCTGTGGCGTGATATCGCCATAACCAACGGTTGTGATAGTCACTATGGTCCAATACATCGATTTTGGAATTGAAGTAAACCCATTTCCAGGTCCTTCAACCACATACATTACGACGCTTAATGCCATTATGATCAAGCTCACTGAAAAGAAGAAAATAAACACTTTCCTGCGAGACTGAATCATCGCTTTTAGTAGCAAGTTTCCTTCACTGAGGTAGCGCAATAATTTTAATACTCTAAATACCCTAAATAGCCTTAATATCCTGAACGCTAATGAGACGTTTGCCCCTGGGAATATCAATGCTAAAAAACTCGGTAAAATCGACAGTAAGTCGACAATACCGTAAAAACTACGCATATATGCCCAGCGATTGATTGAGCCATAAAGTCGCAACAAGTATTCAATCGTAAATAGCCAAGTAAACGCCCACTCAGCATAGTAAATTGCTTGGCCATATTGTTGATGATAACTGTCGATGGTATCTAAAATTATCAGTAATACACTGAATAAAATACAAATGATGAGTCCGATATCAAACCATCGACCTAGCTTAGTTTCCGTGCCAAATATGACAGAGCGTATATGCCGTTTTAATGGCGTGTCTTGCTTTTCTTCTGACGTCATAGTTCACTCAAAAATGACCATTAATTAAGTACCGCATAATATGAAAAATACGGTATTATCTTTGTAAATAATAAATTCATTATGACAATTATTGATGCTTCTGCTAGATTGCTTAACGAATTAACCTCATGTTAACACTATTAATAATAAACATATCGAAAAAACTGCTTTTGGAGACTTCATGTACTTGGTTAAATACCTCTTTTTGCTCGCCATTATCACGCCTACTTTCGTCAATGCTTCAGTCGATCAACTTATTAAAGCAAAAGTAGACCTCGTCGTGGTGAATAAATCTGAATCAAGTATGTCGATTTACCATCAGGGTCAAAAGCTAAAAACCTACCGCATTGCCATGGGCGATACCCCTCAAGGACATAAGCTTAAAGAAGGCGACCAACGAACGCCCCAAGGAAGATACACGTTAGATTATAAAAAATCTGATAGTGCTTTTTATAAATCTATCCATATCTCTTACCCAAATGAAGAAGATCGCCTGCGAGCAAGTGCCTTAGGGGTCAGTCCTGGTGGCATGATCATGATCCATGGCCAAAACCCCAACTCACCTTTAACACCTGAGCAAGCGCAACAGTTTAATTGGACCAACGGCTGTATTGCTGTAACGAATAAAGAGATGGACGAATTGTGGCTAGTTATCGAAGAAGGAACTCCCATTGAAATTTGGCCTTAGCCAGTTCGTCGTTTTTCCACCTTATAACCATAAAAACACCTTCAGGATCCCTAATGAATTATGCTCAGTTACAGCAAAGCTGGCCTGAATTTAACCAGCGTATCACTCACTTCCTACATCAATTAGGTTTAGCAGACTTAGCTCTAAAGTGCGATCATTGCGCCCTGAGAGTTAATAGCAAAGAGAAAGCTGAATTACTTGTTGACGCATTTGAACAAGCTGGTCAAGTGATCTCAAACAATATGATTAACGGTCGTCCTATCCTAATCATAAAATTACATACACCAATGCAATTAAATGGTGCTAGCGTGCCATGTGTCGAACTGCCCTTTCCTTCAGATAAGGTTTACCCTCAAGAAGGCTGGGAGCATATTGAACTTGTCTTGCCCACTACAGCAACCACTTGTGAAGCACTCATCTCGGATTTATCAAGAAAAGTCCCATCAATAACGGCTATTATTGAAGGAAAAACTGATATCAAAGTGAAGTTAAGCTCACCTCAAGGTGATAATGAGCGATTAGCAAACCCTACGGTTGCTTTTAAAAAAGACGGTATTTGTATTAAAGTTCACCCTCATAGCATTGAAACTATTATTGCTAGTGAGCAATAAGGTCTTACTTTATTCGCCATTAGTCATACAAAAACACTAGCCACAAACTTGTAAGCCTGACCCTGTGGCTAATGTTTAACATGTATTTAATAGGATAGGTTTATTTAATGAGCAAAGTAACCTTGCCAGTTTTTTGTTATGACTTGAAAGTGTTCAATACAAAACGACTTTCTATCAACTCGATAATCCTTTTCAATTTCATTCAGTAATGCCGGATACTTTTCTGGTTCAGAGCCATAGACTAAACACAGGCTTGAAAAGTACCTTTGTAAATCAAAACTATGCTCATCGATATACTCACCTAGCTCATAAAAATCAGGGCGGTGCTCTGATTCTAAAGCAAACAAATCTGCTGCATTGAGTAAGGCATCATCGCCAGCATCAATATAATTAAGCATGATAATAGCGGCAAAGTTATCTGCAGCATCCTCTTCTTTGCCCAATATTGGAATACCATTATCAGCAATATAAGCATGAGCAATCTCATGGAGTAGCGTATGTAATAACGCATCAACTGCGGCTTGCTCCGCTGAGTCAGCAAGCTCGGCCATATAAGCATTTTGGCTAAAATAGTCTATTGAATCGACGATAAATGAGTACGGGATGTGAATGGTGTGAGAGTTGGGGTCATATAAAGGGCCATCTTGGCTCCCATACTCAATCTGCAGAGGATTGTTAAAAGTGAAGTAGGTTTCAGCCAATGCTTGTACTAACTGATTAATTTCACTTCTTTTTATTATACCTTGATAACGTAAATCAGCTTTACTTGCAGGCAAATAAGTTACACTCATTTTTGCTTTTTCCGATGCTAAGCTGACACCTGATAACAAATAAATCGGTATTATTAGGGCGAGCAATAATTTATTCATAATAATCTCCTTACATCGCCCTGTGATAAATAGCTAAACTTAGCAGCGGCTTAACTTATTATTTATATCAATATTTGTATCGATAATATTATTCTTTTATAGCTTTCTCAGCAGCTAATATTTCTGACATCGGTGGCACGACGGTGACAGGATCTAAACGCATTTGATACCAATTTATGCGCCAATCAAGGTGTGGGCCAGTAGCGCGTCCTGTTGCACCAATCTCAGCTAAATTTTGCCCTTGTTTCACTACATCACCGACTTTGGCATACAACTTACTTAAATGCAGAAATGTAGAATTAATACCATAACCATGATCAATAATAAGCGTGCCGCCTGAATAAAACATGTCAGGTTCAGCTAGAGTAATCACGCCATCGGCAGGTGAAACAACAACGGTTCCTGTTGGTCTTGCCACATCCACACCATAATGCGGATTGCCTGGTTTACCGTTGTATACACGCTGGCTTCCATAAACCCCTGATATACGCCCTGTAACAGGCCAGATAAAATCCTGCATGAACGCCGTTTGTTCACTAAATGTATTTCTTGCCGTGCGGGTTAGTTTCGCATCTTTAGCAGCGCGTTCTTGTGCAGCTGGATTCGGCTTCATTATTTTTTTACTGATGCCAGTGACGCGATCAATTTTGTATTCTTTTGCTTTGACCGTCATTGGTTTTAATTCAGTTAATCCGTCCGGATATACCACTTCGAGCATTTGCTCTTTAGCGGCATCTCGTTCAAACCCAAACGCAAACTTACCTTGAGGCGTCACTTGAATCGCTTCGCCATTAAGTTTTACAACGCTACCTTCAGGAACAGCGCCTCGGATCAGTGCACCTTGTTCAAATTGTCCCTGAAGCTGGATTTGAGCATGAGCGGTAAAAGCGATAAAACTAGCACTCAGCAGTGAAAGCACACAAAACTTTTTACATTTATTGTCAGACATGTACGATGCATTCCTAGTGTGTATGTATTCTATTTAGATTCAGGTCGTTAAAGAATTAACGAATAGGCATCTCTTCAGCCAATTTATACAATAGTATGGTTTTAAACTAATAGATTCAAACTGTTAATCATGAGCGAAAGTTAACCCATTCAAGACAGCACTCTTTTTAGATAAAAGATAGATTAAAAAGAGAATAAAAGGATTCTTGTAAGGCTAAAAAGAACTAATCAGGGGATGTTGATTTGAAAAATGTATAAAGCTTAATAGAGCATCTTGACTCTATTAAGCTTTGTAAAACAAGCTACTTAACAGCAATAGCACCTTTGCCAATACCTTCAAAGGCAATCACTTTAAATTCTGACTCAGGTGACTGTTTTGACATAGACTCTGCTAAAAATTGTGCCAATAACTCTACTGTGGTGTCATGGGGAATGATGTCACAGCAAGATTTAGGCATAGCAAGCTGAAAGTCACCTTGGGGGGCTTGATAGTGAAAGCCGTAATGAGTTGCATCATTCACTTTAGCTTGCTTTGATAAAGACAGAGTGCTGAGATCAACAATATCTTCTTCACTTCCTAAATATATATCTTGCCATCTATCGGCCCAATATTGATCCCATTTAGGTGCTACAATACCGTTTTCAAATACAGTAATTGGACTACGATGTCCGTGGGCGATACGCTGGCAATTGCCGTCGTGCTTTCTAAGACCGTGACTGTAATGGTAGTAAGGCGTATCTAACACTTCATTACGAAGCGTTAAGCTAATACCTTCAACATTATCAGGTAAAGCTTCACGTAGCGCTTTGATTAAGAATGAATTAACACTTTCAAAGTCAATCACTTCGGTAGGCACAAGTGCAAATGCTTGTGACGGACACGCAAGATGAATGTCACCTTGTTGGCTTGAAAAATCCATCCAAACTCTGTCACCCTTTTGCTGCCATCTCACTTCACTGCATGCTGTAGGAATTAATAGGCGGTGGTCTGCGACATCATCGATGGTATTTTTAATGGTTTTTTTAACTTTTGAAAAGTCCAAAACCATATTCTGCTCATCCAGACCGCCATCAAGCAATACATCGACAATCCAGCTTTCTCCCACCATGCCGCGAATTGGACACAAATAAGAGAAATCAATAACGGTTAAATCTTTTACAAACAATTGCATTAAAGCTCCTAGGCAGAAAAACAGTCCGCCTCAGTCAACGTATCCCAATATAGCAATGGCTAAAGGGAATAATAAATATTGTTGGCTATTCTAAACAAAACAAGCGCTAGGAGCGAGTAAACAAGCTGAGAATATGAAATTGTTTTCAAAGGGGCTTATTCTATTTTGTAACCCACACCATAAATTGAATGAAGTAAGTCAATTTGAGTTTGGTGCATTGTTAGTTTGGCTCTTAGGTTTTTAATGTGGCTATCAATGGTACGAGAACTCACTACGCGGTCATCGACATAACAAACTTGCATTAAACTATCACGGCTATGAACTACCCCAGGACGTTTTAACATGGTTTGTAGTAGTCGAAACTCGACAGGGGTTAACTCCACTTCGACACTCGAAACAAAACACTTAAAGCGCTGGATATTGATTAAAATATGTTTATAAGCAATTTCATCTTCACTAATTTTAGGTTCAACATCTATCCGACGTAAAATAGTTTTAACTCTGGCAACGACTTCTCTGGCTGAAAACGGCTTACATACATAATCGTCAGCGCCAACCTCTAATCCGATAAGGCGATCAATTTCATCTACTCTTGCCGTGAGCATTAATAAAGGAATAGATGAGAATTGGCGTACTTCTTTGCAGATCGTTAAACCATCTTTATGAGGCAACATGAGATCTAAAATAACAAAATCAATATTGCCATTTTTAATGGTTTCGACAGCGTGAAGCCCATCATTTAACACCTGAGTCTCGAAGCCTTCTAACTCAAGGAAATCAACGAGTACTTGCGCAATTTTTTGTTCATCTTCAACAATTAACACTTTCATATTAGGGTAATCTGTACTCATTATTTTTTATGACTCTTTTTGCAAAGGTAGAACAATTTCAATACATAGGCCACCTAAATTAGATGGTCTTGCGCTAATCAGCCCGTCATGAGCCTCAACAATATTTCTGCTAATCGTTAAACCTAGACCTGCACCATTATTTCGCCTAACTCGTGAGCTATCTTGCCGATGTAGAGGGTCAAATAAAAGTTCGCACTCTGATGCATCGACAGACGGTTTTGTGTCATTAAATACAATCAATAAACGTTCTTTCTCAGTGATGAGGTCTATAGATAGGTGCCCTGGGCTATCAGTGTAGGCAACTGAGTTTAAAATCACATTGGCTAACAATTGCCGAAGCCTCATCGCATCACCAGTGATAAAAATGGGCTTATCAGCGGTAAAACTCACTGCGATGTCTTTTTCACTGATCTTATCTTCTAGTGATATTAATGTTTCATTAATACATTGGGTAATATTAAGAGACTCAAACTGATACTTTAAGCCGCCAACATCAGATAAAGAAAGCTGATATAAGTCGTCAACCAAATGCTTAATTCGCATCACTTCCTGCTCTAGTGAAGTCAGTTGCTGTTGATTAAAAGGCCGGATGCCAGCTTTTATAGCGTCGATTTCACCACAAAGAATGCTCAATGGCGTTCGCAGTTCATGTGAGATATCGGCAAACCAACGATTTTTGGCACTGCGTGTATTTTCTAAAGTCACAGCAAGGTGATCAATATCATTCATTAGCAGCCCCAGTTCGTCTTGACGGTCTAAATTAAAGCGTTCTGAGTAATTCCCCTTAGATAAATGAGATATCCCTTTTACAACTTCTCTTACAGGCATAAGTAACACCCGTGCCAATAGCCATGAAATAATAATGGCTAACGATAAACAAAGTAGACCTATCCAAATGCTGGTCCATAATTGTTGCTTCGCAAACGCCTTAGCCGAAATACTATTTACTTCAAAAATAGGGTTACTGTATAACGTGGCAACGACTTCATCGTTATATAAAACAGGCATGCTGATGCTGCCATCAATATCGTCAAATGCATCACCAGCTAAACGCTCACCCGCTGGATTATATATTGATGTTGGTGGGCCTAGTCTTCTGGGCGGCCCTGCTTTTCTAGCATCTCGTAAATGCGGTGGTGGCCCACGCCTTACTCTTTCTTCAGGACCCGAATCAACGCCTTTGATAGCATCAACGAAAAGAGGTCTAGGAGGTAATTTCCTGTCACCATTGGTAACTAACTTTAATGGGTCTGCAGAAAACACTCTTAACAAGGTATTTAATTGTTGTACAGAGACGTTATCCCAACTTTGGCCTGATTGACCATATAAAGAAGAAAAAGAATTGGATAATGTATGTAACCGTTCTTCTTCTAAGGAATGAATGTAATTAACAAAGCCTTGATCAAAACTCCACCTCGCAAGTGATAAGGTTGCGATAAGAACAATACTGGTCAGCCCAATGAATGCTAAAAAAAGTTTTTGAGATATCTTCATGAAACCAAACCCAACAAGCTCTATAAAATTACCCTAAATGATTGCATCTACATTTTGAATCAAGCACATAACTTGATAAATTAACGGATAAATTAGGAAACAGTTCAACAGTATATATAGCTTACACAAATCCCACTACCAAACCTTTAAAACTCCATAAAATCTGCACATTTTCTACATACTTGATTGTTACTGTGTTTATCAATTTAAGGCGATAAGGAACTCAAATGATTAAAACACTTAAAAGCTTTACCGTATTGAGTCTGGTTTTGTGCTTCTCATCCGGCTTGATGACTGAAGCTGCTGAACGTCAAATGCGTAAACCGCCACAAGAAGCGTATGACATCTGTGAGGACAAAAATGAAGCCGATGTCGTCACCATTACAACCCCAGACGGAGATGAAGTGGAAGCAACGTGCCAGCTAATGGATGATGAATTGGTTGCAGTGCCTGATAATCATCCACAACGTGGCCGCTCTAAAGGAAATAGAGGTTAGCATGCAATTTGAAGTCTGTTTATCTGCCAGGAATGTTAAAGTCAACCAATGGAATAAGACTGATAACCATAGGCGGCTAACGCATCAATTACACATACTAGATATAACAGATGATCATATTCATGCTGCGGTTAACTCGCTTTCTGAGGTTGAGAAAACATCAATCTCAGAAAAGCTTACTTTACTAAATATTGCTCAACAAAGTGGTCTTAGAATGTCTATAGAAGGATTAAAGCCACATGTAAGTAACTTATCATATCAAGACTTGGCCACGGTTTTTGTTGATATTTTAAGGCAGATTAGTCAGCTAGACTCAGATTTATTCATGCCTAACTGACTAAAAAGCGTTCAGAATAATAGAATGACAGCATGGTATTAGTGGCTAATAATGCGAAGATGACACCGATGCAAGACACCATTACATTTGGGGCAGTATTGGGGTCAGGGTTGCTGGTAATTGTGGCTTACTGAAAAAGTAACCTTGTGCTTGGTCGCATCCATTTTCTAACAAGAAAGCAGCTTGTTCTTTCGTTTCCACACCTTCAGCGATAACGGTCAGTTTTAATGCATGCCCCATCGCAACTATCGCTTTAGCAATCGCAGTATTGTTACTGTCATCAGGAATATCCGCGACAAACGATTGATCAATCTTTAGTACATTGATCGGCAATTTTTTTAAATAACTTAATGATGAATATCCGGTTCCAAAGTCATCAACAGATAACTGAATACCCATATTTCCTAATCGCTTTAGATCGTTAATGACTTTCTCAGGCTCATACATCATACAACTTTCTGTGATTTCTAGTTCAAGTCGATTAGCAGGAAAGCCTGTGTCAGCAAGCACCTTTTCAACATCGTCAATAAAACTTGAACGTTGAAACTGCAAACTCGCTACATTTACCGCTAAATGACCAAATTGATAACCTGCTTCAAGCCAGGTTTTACCTTGCTTACAAGCCATCGTTAATACCATTAAACCGATTTGATGAATTAATCCAGTTTTCTCAGCAATCGGGATAAACTCAGCAGGTGAAATGACACCATGTTCTGGGTGTTGCCAACGGATCAATGATTCTAAACCGACAAGTTTACTATCAAGCAGAGATAGTTTGGGCTGATAAACAAGATGAAATTGATTCTCTTGAATAGCTTCGTGCAGAGCACTTTGAATTTTTAAATGTTCAACAGAATTGAGCGTCATAGTTGAATCATAAAAAGTGACATTGTTACGTCCATTTTGTTTAGCAATGTGTAACGCTGTATCTGTATTTTGTAATAGCTGTTCAAAGTTTAATGTGTCATTTGGGAATACTGACACGCCCATACTTAGCGTAACTCTTATAAGCGGCCTATCATCGAACTTAAAAGGTTGTTCGATCATAGATTTTAATTTATTAATCTTACGTAAAATTAATTCATGTTGATGAATATCAGTCAGTAGAAGTACAAACTCATCACTACTAAGTCGAGCCACAATACAATGCTCACCACTAAGTTGAGATAACCTTTCGCCTACTTCGATTAATAATCTATCCCCAACGTCATGCCCTAAGCTGTCATTGATATGTTTAAAGAAATCAATATCAAAAAATACGACTGCTAATTGTGTTTGCTGATGTAATGCTTTTTCAACCCGCTTTTGTAGAATTGACCTAAACAATAACCGGTTAGGCAATTGCGTCAAAGTATCGTAATAAGAAAGATTAGCGAGTTTTTCTTCATTACGCTTTTGAGTCGAAATGTCAGCAAACACTGCGACAAAGTAATTAATTTTATCTTCTTGACTGTAAATCGCATTAATGGTGACTGACTGAGGGAAGATTTCGCCTGACTTACGTCGGTTCCAAATTTCACCATGCCACTTACCTTTTACAAGTAAGGTATTCCACATTTTTGAAAAGAATAGTGAATCGTGTTTGCCAGAGTTTAAAATTCTTGGATTTTGACCCAATGCTTCACTACGCTCATATCCAGTTATTTTACTGAATGCTGCATTCACCTCAGTGATATTGCCGTCGCGATCTGTAACTAAGACGCCTTCAACAGTGTTTTCAAATACACTTTCAGCTAATAACAGTTGCGTTTGGGTTTCTTTATGTCGAGCAATATTACGCGTAATACCAATAATACCGACCAGCTTATCTTGGCTGTCATAGAGCGGCGCTTTTGTAGTTTCTAACCAATGTCGCTTGTTATTTTCATCAACCCGTTCGCATTCTCCGACAACAACTGGCTTTCCTTCTATTTCAGCTTGCCTATCACCTTGAACAAAGGAGTCAGCCGTATCAGAATCAAATAAATCGTGATCATATTGGCCAATAATTTCAGAATGTGATTTATTCCAAGCTATATCCACACTTTGATTACAAACAGCATATTGACCAGAGAGGTCCTTAATCCAGATATGTTCTTCAAAAGCGTTAATAAAATTCTGTAAATTAATCCCGTTTAAATGGACATTTTCATCAAATTCACATTGAAACGACAAACTTTGGGCAGCCATAAGCAAAGTCGCATCAACTTGTTGTGAATCATGGGTTAACTCACACACTGAGCATATAAATGAAATGACTTGACCCTCTCTGTCATTACCAAAATATACAGGAAGACTATAGAGCTTATAACGTTTGTCTTGGTGACAAAAATCGGAATGGATTACGTTAAGCGGTGACGTTGAAATATTAAAATCTTTGATAAGACTTTTGCATTCTTTAACCACTAAATGGGTAAACTCAGAAACTGAATCACAAGGTAATTCAATCTGATGTTCAGATGTGATTAATAGGCTTTGTTCATCAACAGAAACGACATATACAGATGAATGTAATGCTTTGGCTGCTAGATCGATAGTTTGCTGCCAGCGATTCACTGCAGCTTCTGTTAATTTATGCATTATATTAGCTAATCCCTACCAAGTGGTAGTCATCAATTCGCAAAGTATATAACCCCAAATTCAAAATTTGAATAACCTAATTCAGTATATGCTAACCAGATCATTATTGTGCCCAAACAAAATAAAACAAGCTCAACAAAAGTGCAGCACAAAACTTACAACTACCTATCTATATACGCTTTTGTGCTGCGGAGGTATCAGCAAAAAAATACCTAAACGAACGTGTTCTAAATAATAAAGCGACCCAATCTTATAATGAATGTAATGAAATTATCCCAAACATTCATGATCATACCTTAAGCACAAGATATTAATTCATCTTATTAAAAAGCAAATAGCGTTAAAAATCATGTCTATGTCACTTATTATTAAGAAAAACTTATGCACTTAACGATGGTCTATTTGTGCATAGGCATATCGTCCGCACTTTCTTACGCTACACAATTCACTTAACAAACAGACACAAAAAAGCCCGTTACGTGAGTAACGGGCTATCTGCTCTCTTAAAAGAGAAATTAGGCGCTTGGCGATGACCTACTTTTACATAGGCATATCGTCCACACTGTCTTTAGTTGCACTCAATTCACTTAACAATCAGACACAAAAAAGCCCGTTACGTGAGTAACGGGCTATCTGCTCTCTTAGAAGAGAAATTAGGCGCTTGGCGATGACCTACTTTCACATGGGGAGACCCCACACTATCATCGGCGCGATTGCGTTTCACTACTGAGTTC